>JBJKQK010000045.1:0-6011 GCA_046705285.1 Terriglobia bacterium | reverse complement strand
ATCATTCCAGTGCACCGGACCGACGGCAGCGGTGATACTTTCATCTTCACCCAGTATCTTTCTTTCAGTACGCCCGCATGGAACAAGAGCGTCGGCTACGGCACCACGGTGAGCTGGCCAGCCGTCTCCGGCGGACTGGGCGCAGTGGGAAACCCGGGCATGATAACGGCGACACAGGACAATCCATATTCCATTGCTTACATCGGCTCGAGCTACCAGAACACGATCGAAAAAGCCAAGCTGGGCATCGCCATGCTTGAAAACCGCGACGGCAAGTTTGTCCTGCCAGAGGTGAAAACAGCTGCGGCCGCTGCGGCGGTGATGGTGCCGAAGACTCCGAAGGACCAGCGTATCAGCCTGATTTTTGCGCCGGGGCCCGATTCCTATCCCATCATCAATTACGAGTATGCGCTCGTGAAGAGCAAGCAACCTTCTTCTGAAATGGCGGCGGCTCTACGAAAGTTCTTCACCTGGGCGATCAGTTCTACTGGCGGCAATGCACCCCGCTTCATGGAAGAGGTGCATTTCGTGCCCCTCCCGGACGCAGTGGCCAAGCTCAGCGCGAGCCAGATTGCAGAGATCCAATGAGCTTAGCCAAGTCCGATTCAGATTCCTCACTCCCGCTCGCCGAAAGCTTTCCTGCCGGTCGAGCGGGAGGCATTGGCACCTTGCCCGGCACGAGAGTTCTTATCTTCAGTTTGGCGTTTCTGGATCTTTCCTATACCGGTTTCCGCAGCTTCGGAGCGGTTTGATGAATTTCCGCAAGTTCACCGCACTGCTCGCCAGTTTCGTGGCGGGGATCCTCATCGTGGTCGTCACGTTTCTGATGATCTACGCTTGGCCTGCCGTGCGCCTGAACGGTTTGTCCTTTATTTTTGAGAACAGTTGGAACCTCGGCAATATGTATGGGAATCCGGTCACGGTTCACGGCCAGCAGATCCTGCCGGGTGCGCATTACGGCATTCTATTTCTGATTGTCGGCACTTTGCTCACCACGGCGTTGGCGCTCTTGATCGCTGTTCCGGTCGGGGTTGGCGCTGCCATATTCCTGGCCGAGGGCATGCCGCCGTTCTTCCGGTCCTGGCTTTCCTTCTTCGTCGAGCTTCTGGCTGCCATACCGAGCGTTGTCTTTGGCCTTTGGGGCTACGTGGTAGTGATTCCATTCCTTGGCCATCATCTGTTTCCACTTATGGAAAAATGGCTCGGTTTTATTCCTTTCTTCGGGGGTCCGACGGGCAGCGGCTACGGACTTCTGACCGCCGGCTTTGTGCTCTTTCTGATGATCGTGCCCTTGATTACAGCGACCTTGCGCGATGCTCTGGTCAGCCAGCCGCCCAGCCTCCGCGAGGGTGCGGTGGCGTTGGGTGCCAGCCGTTTCGAAACCCTTAGGACGGTGCTGCTGCCGGCGACGCGCCGGGTTCTGATCGGATCCAGCATCCTTGCCACCGGACGCGCTCTTGGGGAGACCATGGCGGTCCTGATGGTGAGCGGCAATGCGCTGAACTATCTGCCCGGCAACATTTACACACCGATTTCTACCATGGCTTCTTTCATTGTCTCGCAGCTTGATAGCGCCCTCCAGGATCCAACCGGCATGGCCGTCCGCTCACTTGCCGAAGTGGCGCTGGTGCTCTGCGTGATTTCTGTCATCGTAAACAGTTTCGCCCGCGTCCTGCTCTATTATGAAGGCCGCCAGGGTACGAAGGTGGCGTGATGGGCGTGACAACGGCTGAGATCCGCGATCTTAGTAGCCCGGCCACCCGCGGTAGGGGTCTTCGGCGTCGGATCTCCGACTACCTGGGCTGGGGTTTGTGCGCGTTCGCCTTTCTTCTTCTTGGCAGCGCCATGATGTGGATCCTGGTCATCATCTTTGAGCGTGGCTTCAGTGCGATCAGCCTCCAAGTCATCACCCACATTACACAGGGGACGGGAGGCGGACTCCTGAACGCCATCGAGGGCACCTTGGTCCTCGCTTTGGGCGGCATCCTTCTGTCCGGTCCGCTGGGGCTTGCGGCCGGCATTTATCTCGCGGAATTCGATACGGGACGCCTGGCCCCGACGATCCGCTTCCTGGTTGACGTGTTGGTGGGTGTGCCATCGATCGTGATCGGCTACTTCGGTTATGTCACGATGGTGGTGGCCCTCGGGTGGAAATTGTCGGTTGCAGCCGGCAGCGTCGCACTCGCCATCATCTCGCTGCCATATATCTGCCGGACAACGGAGATGGCGCTTCGACAGGTACCGCGCTCGTTGCGCGAGGCAGCCTATGCCTTGGGCGCCGGCGACGGCCGGGTCACCTTGGGCATCTGCGTGCCGGCAGCGCTGCCTGGAATTCTCACCGGCATTTTGCTCGCGCTTGCCATTTCGGTTGGGCAGACGGCACCGCTGATCTTTACGGCCGGCTGGTCCAGCTATCTCTGGACAGGCCGTTTCACCAATGAGCCGATCGGCTATCTGACCTACGCGATCTGGAATTTCTATCAAGAGCCCTTCGCCAGCGCCCACGCTCTGGCTTATGCGGCGGCGTTTTTCGTGACGCTCTTTGTGCTGGTGATCAGCATCCTTACACGCATGGTGTTGGACGAAAACGCCGGCTGGCGCCGACTTAAGCCCTGGGAGAGGCGGAAAGCGTGACCGCGTCCATTGGCTATCAGTTGATGAGGGCTTCGTTGTTGGTGTTGCCCGGGTTGGCGCTTGTTGCTAACATAAGGTGCGTCGGCTGTTCCGCTCGGGAGCTTGGCACTGCAAGGATATTTTCATGGGAAACATGACCCAACCAGAGGTGAGCATCAGCGTGCCGGGATCCGACAGGACATTTCAGGGCCCCGAAAAAGGTGTCAGCAAATCGGTTTTCAAGGTCGCTGTTGACCATCTGGACTTCTACTACGGGCATCGTCAGGTCCTCTTTGATATTGCCTTGCAGATACCCGATCGAAAGATCACAGCTCTGATCGGACCGTCCGGTTGCGGCAAGTCGACCTTTCTCAGGACACTGAATCGAATGTACGAGACAGTCAACGGCACCCGTGTGGAGGGGAGTGTCCTTCTCGACGGCGAAAATGTTTTTGAAATGGACGTTGTGAAGTTGAGACGCCGCGTTGGAATGGTCTTTCAAAAATCGAATCCTTTTCCCAAATCCATTTTTGAAAACGTGGCCTACGGTTTGAGAATCAACCGAATGGCCCGGCGGGGGCAGTTGGTGGAAATCGTGGAAAAGAGTTTGAGACGCGCTGCATTGTGGGACGAGGTCAAAGACCACCTTCACAAGTCCGCCTATTCGCTTTCGGGAGGTCAGCAGCAGAGGCTTTGTATCGCCCGTGCCCTGGCGGTCGATCCGGAAGTTCTTCTGCTGGATGAACCTTGTTCGGCACTGGACCCTGTTGCAACGGCGAAGATTGAGGATCTCCTGCTCGATGAGGCTTCCACGTGCACGATCGTGATTGTGACGCACAACATGCAGCAAGCCGCGAGGGTGGCGGATAACACGGGATTTTTCCTTCTCGGAAAACTGATCGAATTCAACAGAACAGATGTGATTTTCAAGACCCCTGCCAGAAAAGAAACGGAAGACTATATTACCGGCCGGTTTGGTTAACGGCAGTGGAGCGTCCTATTGCGCCACTTTGAAATCCAACTCGATGAGCTTCGAAAGAGGCTGCTCGAGATGAGCGGCCTCGTAGAATCCTCCATCTATCGGAGCGTCCTGGCCCTTGTTGAGAAGGGTGAAGACCAGATCCGCCAGGTGATGGAGAACGAGGTTCGCATCAATCAAATGCAAATCGAGATTGATAACCTGGCGACCGGCCTGCTGGCCCTCCAGCAGCCCATGGCCACGGATCTGCGCTTTCTAACTTCCGCGATCAAGATCAACAGTGATCTGGAACGCATGGGCGATCACGCCGTGAACATTGCTGAAAGAGCCCGATCCCTGATTCACGAGCCGACTATCAAGCCGTTGATCGATTTGCCACAGATGGCCAACCTCGTGCAATCCATGTTACGCGAGAGCCTGGATGCCTTCATCAAGAGAGATGCCAGTTTGGCCCGCGCTGTCCTGAAATCTGACGATGCAGTTGACCAGATGCGCGACACAATTTACGACGAGCTTGTGCAATACATGGAGAGGGAACCGTCAGCCATCCGCGGTTGCATTCATCTGATGTTTGTAGCCCGCAATCTTGAACGCATTGCGGATCACGCTACCAATATCGCTGAGGACGTGGTGTTCCTGGTTGAAGGCGCCGATGTGCGCCATCACGCCGAAGCCTTCAAATAGCAGCCATTTTCCCACCTTCGAGTCGTGACAGCAGTGTTCCTGAAAGCCTTGAAGCTGACGGGCCTGTGATAAGATAAATTTTTCTATGTCACCTTCAGGCTCGCCCCGGATCGACCCCGACACAGCAGGGCGCTGGTTGATCGCAATCGCCGTCATGGCCAGTGCTGTTATGGAACTGGTCGATACGGCGGCTGTCAATGTGAGCCTCCCTTACATTGCAGGAAACCTTTCCGCCTCTGTTGACGAAGCTACATGGGTGCTCACTTCCTATCTGGTGGCCAACGCTGTTATCCTGCCCACCACTGGCTGGCTGGCAAATTATATGGGGCGCAAACGCCTTCTGATGCTTGCCGTGACGACCTTCACCGTTGCCAGCGTCCTTTGCGGCATGTCGACTTCTCTTCCGATGCTTGTCTTTTTCCGGATCGTGCAAGGCGCTGGAGGCGGATCACTCCAGCCAACAACACGGGCAATCCTGCTTGAGACTTTTCCGCGTGAAGAACGCGGGAAGGCGATGGCCTTCTGGGGCATGGGCATAGTTGTGGCTCCGATCCTGGCTCCGGTACTGGGCGGCTGGCTGACCACAGACTACACCTGGCGGCTGGTATTCTTCATCAACGTTCCCATCAGCATCGCGGGCCTCATTCTGGTGCATCTCTTTGTGCACGACCCCACTTATATCCGCCGTACCTCAAACCGCATCGATTATTGGGGACTTGGCATGCTGGTGACGGGCATCGCAGCCCTGCAGGTAATGTTCGACAAAGGCCAGGAGGATGACTGGTTCGGATCGCACTTCATTGTGACTTTGGCAGTGATTGCGGTCGTATTCCTGACGGCGTTCGTCGTCTGGGAGCTGCGCAGCAAGGATCCGATTGTGCGCTTTCGCCTGCTGAAGCATCGCACCTTCGCGGTGGGAGTGGGGCTCTCCGCCGTGTTGGGAATCGTGTTGTTTGGCAGCACCGTTCTGCTGCCGCTGTTTATGCAGGAACTGCTGGGATTTCCCGCAATCACCGCTGGAGAGTGGAACACTCCGAGGGGTCTGGCCACCATGGCTTGCATGCCCATTGCCGGCATGCTGATCAGCCGCCGGTGGGACATGCGCAAGATGCTCTTTTGGGGAACCCTCACTGGAGCGGTGGGGCTTTTTGGGTTTTCTTTGCTCGATCTCAGTGCCGGGCCGTGGAACTTTGTTCTGCCTGAAGCTATCATGGGGCTTGGTTTCTCTTTTATTTTTGTGCCTCTGGCGACCATAACCGTTGACCCCATCCCGGCGGAGCAGATGGGATACGCGACCAGCATCATTGCGCTGATGCGTAACATCGGAGGCGGCTTGGGGATTTCCGCTGTCACCACCCTGCTGGCGCGTCGGGAGCAGGTCCATCAGAATGTGCTGGCCGCTCACATTACCAATTTCAGTTCCTCCACGGCCCCCTTCATGGCTCGTATTCATCAACACTTGGCCCAATCCGGCGTCAGCTTCAGCGGCGCAGGCCGCCACGCTCTGCAACTGCTCTATGACATCCTCTTGAAACAGGCGGCGGTTCTAAGCTACCTCGACGCTTTCCGCCTCCTCACTCTTCTCTTCATTGCGGTCTCACCCCTTGTATGGCTGATGCGCAAGCCGAAACATTCCTCCGAGCAGGGTTCAGGCGTGGCAAAACAATAGGTTACGAGTGCCACGCATATTCAGAGTCAAAAGGAGGGACCATCCGTTGCCCCGCCGAAAGGCAGG
>JBJKQK010000044.1:0-3278 GCA_046705285.1 Terriglobia bacterium | reverse complement strand
ACTTGCGAGACCGAGTGAGCAGCGTGACGCGGCCGGTCAAGCAGCTTGCCGGCTTCCGGCGAATCCACTTGAAGCCCGGCGAGACACAGGCGGTGCGCTTCAAGCTGACGCCTGCGGAACTTGGCTTCTACAACGCGGACATGCACTGGGTTGTCGAGCCGGGCACGTTTGACATAATGGTCGGTTCGAGTTCGACCCAGACGATCAATACAACTCTAGAAGTGGTTTAGAGAATTTGGACCAGCGGCAACGACCCCGGAAATCTATCTTGCATCTTACCGGGTGCTTGCCTTCGTGGGGAGTTGAGCTGGAAACCATAATGCGGGTGAACATGCTGCACCTCCGATTTTAGGCCTTAGCGCTAACAGGAGCTGGAGATGAAAAACATCAGGTGTAAGTTTGCGAACGTTTTGCCTTGTTCGTTGGTGATTCTGCTGGCGGCCCTATTGGCCACAATCATTCCATGCACGCAGGCATGGGCCCAGCCGCAACAATCTCCCGCGGAAATTGAACGCCGGGTGGACGCTCTGCTCGTCAAGCTGACCCTCAAGCAGAAGATTGAACTCCTTGGTGGTGTTGATTCCCAGTTTACCCACGCAATTCCCCAAATTGGCCTGCCCCGACTCAAGATGTCCGATGGACCCACGGGCGTACGACAGTTTGGAAGGTCAACCTGCTATGCTTCCGGAATCGGGCTTGCCGCGTCATGGGATGTGAAACTGGCTCGACGGATTGGCATCGCAATGGGGCAGGATGCGCGGGCCCGGGGCGTCAATTTCCTGCTTGGACCTGGGGTGAATATTTACCGGCTTCCGATGGACGGCCGCAACTTTGAGTTCCTCGGGGAAGATCCGTATCTGGCATCCCGGATCGCTGTGGCCCTTATAGATGGCATTCAGAGCCAGGACGTAGCGGCCACCATCAAGCACTATGACGCCAACAATTCCGAGTACGACCGGCACAACATCAATTCCATCATCAGCCAGCGCGCTTTAAGGGAAATCTATCTTCCGGTGTTTGAGGCAGCCGTCAAGCAGGCGCATGTTGCCGGCATCATGAACTCTTACAACCTGGTGAACGGCGAACACGCCACCCAGAACAAGTTCCTGGATACGACCGTTCTCAGAAAGGACTGGCAGTTTCGCGGCATCCTGATGTCTGACTGGGGCGCCACGTATAATGGCGTCGACGCCGCAAACGCCGGGCTCGATCTGGAAATGCCTTCACCCAAGTTCATGAATGCGAAGACGCTTCTTCCAGCGATCAAAGAAGGAAAGGTCTCAATCGCGACCATCAACGAGAAAGTACGGCACATCCTGTATGTCGCCGTTAAGTTCGGTTTCCTGAACCACGATCAGACCGATCTCAGCATCCCGCTTTACGATCAGCAATCGCTTAAAGTCGCGCTGCAATCAGCCAAGGAAAACATGGTTCTTCTCAAGAATGAAGGGCACTTGCTGCCGCTGGATATGAGCAAGATTCACACTCTTGCTGTGATCGGGCCGGATGCCTACCCGGCTGAAACTTCCGGAGGCGGCAGCGCCCATATGACAACCTTCGATCCCGTCAGCTTTATGGTCGGGCTGAGCGATTCGTTCAGCCCCGCCACCAAAGTTCTCTGGAATCGCGGCGTCAAGAAGCTGTCGGACCTGCTCGGCCCGACGAATGGTTCGGGCCATTCGGCCGGCAGTTTTTCAACCGATCCGCAAGGGATGCACCCGGGGCTGACGGAAGAAGAGTTTGACAACCGGACCTTTGCGGGCAAGCCGGACCGAGTCAGCGCGGTTCGTGGAGTCCGCTTCTGGGGTGGAAGCCCGTTTGTCGGGCCCACCCGCAAGAAGACTGCCGTGCGCTGGGTCGGCTATTACACGCCAAAGACTTCCGGACCTCAGGAATTCATCGCGGCCTCGGTCGCACGAGACGGCTACAAGCTCTACGTCAACGGTAATCTGGTCTTGCAGGGGTTGCCCGGCAGAGGTGAGCCGCAAAGTATGAAAATTGACCTGGCGGCAGGCCATGCTGTACCTGTGCGTTTTGATTATCTTCCGGAGACAAATGAGATCCGGGCCGGGTTTAACGCACTGCCGGTTGCCGACATGCTTGAGCCCAACGTCAGAAAAGTGGCCGCCATGGCGGACGCGGTTATTCTTTCGGTTGGCTTTGATCCGAAGACGGAAGGCGAGGGCCACGATCGAACTTACGCGCTGCCCCCGGGCCAGGTTCAGTTGATCAAGGCTGTCGCCGCCGCAAACCCTCACACCATTGTTGTGCTCACTTCTGGCGGTGCGGTGGCAACCAGCGATTGGCTCGATCGCGTCCCGGTGTTCCTCCAGACGTGGTACGGCGGTTCAAAAGGGGGTGACGCGCTGGCCGATGTTTTGTCTGGGAAAACAGACCCTTCGGGCAGACTGCCCATCACCTGGTGGAAACGGGTACAGGACAATCCAGCATATAAGAACTATTACGAACCGTCTGGATCGCGTGATGTCGTCTACCGTGAAGGCGTGTTCCTCGGTTACCGTGCCTACGGACGCCCAGGCCAGGCTGCTCCGCTGTTCCCGTTCGGCTACGGGCTTTCTTATACGACGTTTGCCTTCAGCCACCTGAGCGTCAGTCCCACAACAGCCAGCCCGTCGGGGCCCATCACGGTGAGTTTTGACGTCAAAAACACAGGACAGCGCGCGGGCAGCGAGGTGGCCGAGGTCTATGTCAGCGATCCTTCGGCCACGGTGCCCCGCCCGGGAATCGAACTGAAAGGATTTAAGCGCGTCACCCTCATGCCCGGCCAGACCATGCGTGTCACGGTAAAACTGGACCGACGCTCGCTAGCTTACTGGGATGCGAAGATCAATGGCTGGAAGGTTGACCCAGGCACCTTTGTCGTTTCCGTCGGGGACTCATCCGAGCACTTGCCGCTAAGGGAAGAATTCACAGTGCGATAGGTACTGGAAAGGAAACGGCTATGCAACAGGTTTCGCCACGCTGACATCGTTGTACCGCTCGCTCGCGATTGAAGGTGCAGCAGGCTTGCTTCTGCGGCCCGCCGCCGGCAAAACAGCATTGGAGCCTGCAACCTATGCGGCGTGTGCTCCCGCAATCAAAGCCACGGCCACGCTGTAGAGCAGAAACATCAAGATTAGAAAAGACCAGGCTTTCCGGTTCGCCCCCGCGAATTCCCGCCAAGCCAGCACTCCCCACAGTGCAGCTATCACGGGAGCTGATTGGCCGATAGCGTAGGAGATAGCCACTCCCGCTACCTTCGCGGCGACGAAGTTGAA
>JBJKQK010000043.1:0-14102 GCA_046705285.1 Terriglobia bacterium | reverse complement strand
GTGTAACCGGCTCTCGCAAGGCTAACTCAAGGTTCGCAAAACCGAAGCCAGCAAGCTATTAGCTTGACCGACCGCTTGCGCATGGGAGGCGGTGGCTCGAACGTATGAAGTCAGCTGAGCCGTCGTTGTAGTGACCTGGATTCAAAAGCCGCGGCGTTCGACGGATATGGTCTCGGGAGCCGAAAAGACGGAATCCGCTGAAACCCTGAACAGGAAGACTTGGATGAAGCCAGCCGTCCGGCGGCTTTAAACGCGAAGTTGGAGTCCCAGCGATGGACGAGAGCCACAAGTCGGCCCGCCTCAACAAGTTACAAAATCGCACGACGCCAACAACCCACCCGACACGGATGCTGACGGTCATGGGCCTCTGCGTCAGGGCGTGTAATGATCTAATGGGCTGAATCAACCCCCGAACCGCTTAGGAGGATTCTGCCAGCCGCATGAAAGGATGCCACTTGTAAGTTTACATAACATATCTTATCGGACACTATAAATACTTTGGAATCTGCCTTCAAATTGAATTGCCAGGCACTATTTGAGCGAAAGCACTACCCTGCTGGCAGCCCGGCGTGAAAGCCAAAGCATCACCTGCGTCACCTTCGTAAGGTTGGCTTAAAGCAGTTTGACACCGTGATGTTGAATGTATTTGGTTGGTGGCTAACGAAGGCTGGCGGGTGCTTCGGCTGGCACCTTGTGCGCAATTGAACGGTTATGTCAGTTACTACGGAGGCGGGTGGAGTTCCTGCCAATCCAGGCCGATAGGATTCATTGGGCGTCGGAGGGATGGCCCACGTCACCTCCTGGAAGCCAACGCAAGCCCTGTTGGTAGAATCTGGAAAGCCCTGCACGTAAATCTCCTGCGTCGCAGAGCCCTACAGGCGCCGAGTGCAGTGTCCTCGGTCATGTCTGAAAACCTGGCGAGATAACGTCGGCCTCGCATCTTGACCACGAGCGGAGTGGCTTCGTTCAATCGCCTGGGCACGGTATGGAGGGCGCTCCGAAGCGCGAGCCTGACCTGATTCGGGGTGTGAAAGGTGCCCCCGACCTGAACGATCCACCCAGAGTCGGGACGTGCGTCGTCTTCGTCTTCACGACGGTCCTCGGGCGTCTCCTCATAATTGGCAGGGGCATGGGCTACATTCTTGTCATTGTTGGCCGCAGTCAGGGTTCCTGCCTGCAGGCGGGCAAAGCCGCGATTAAGGATCGAGATCATAAGGCGGTCGCGGGAACGGGCCGTCCTACCTCCCATCACCACGCCCACCACGCGCTGGCCGTGGCGAACAGCGGAGGTTACGATATTGAAGCCGGAAGCGTCCGTAAAGCCCGTTTTCATGCCATCGACACCCGGATATCGTCCCAAGAGATAGTCGTGACCATAGATAATTTGGCCGCGGAAATTGAAGCTTGTTGCCTTGAAGTAATGGTAGTATTGCGGGAAATTGTGCAGGATGGCGAGCGCCAGCTTCGACATGTCCCGGGCAGTCGTCAGCTGGTATCGATTCGGCAATCCTGAGGCATTTCGGAAAGTTGTGTGGTTCATACCGAGCTCGCGGGCCCGTTCATTCATGAGTTGCGCGAATTTCCACTCCGATCCTGCTATAGCTTCGGCCAGCACGACCGCAGCATCATTGGCAGACCGGGTTGTAATGGCCAGAATGGCCGACCTGACGGAGATTCGCTCTCCGGGCCGAAGATACAATTTTGTGGGCGGCTGAGCGGCGGCGTGATAGGAGACGGGCATTTCTTCGCCCAGCGTCATCTTGCCAGTGCTGAGTTCCTGAAAGGTGATGTACAGGGTCATCAATTTGGCCAGCGATGCGGGGTAGCACAGCCGGTTGGCGTTGTGAGCCTCAAGCACCTGTCCCGTCTGAGCATCCACGAGGATGGATGCATGAACCCGTGCGGTGGCTAAGGAAGGCGCGGCAGCAATCGCAACCACTGCCATGATAAGCCATCCGGCAATTACTCCAGCACATGCCCTGAGTCGAAAATCTGACCTGCCCGAAACGCTGTGGGAACCCTTCCACAACCTCATTAGACCCCCTCTGTTCGGGGGGGACGTCGCGGTATGCCGGCACCGGCCACACGCGCAGGGTACTCGATCCCAATCCCCCTCCCCCGATTTCCAGGTTACATCGTAAATTTCACCAGTCCTCTTGATGACCGCCCCGATCACGTCCTGAAATTCATGATCAGGGTCGCCCATTGTACCAAATTGTTGGGCTACATTTAAAGCTGCCTTTTTCTCTAGCCGCTCGGACGGGGAAAATTATGAAGAAGCAAAGGCATCAAAGACATGGTTTGGCCCGCTTCGCTAATCGTCACAGATGCCGGGAAAGCACACGAGTACTCTCTTCCGCTCAACAAGCGCGTGTTGTGGGTCTGTGGGGCCACAAGCCTGGTTGTGGCAGACAATCCTGGCAATGCTCCGGGACGTTGGACGGTTGCGGCAAAGCAGGATCGCCGACGGAACAGGCGACGTGGAGGTGGTGTTCTCGCGGAAGGCTGAGCCGCTTTTACTCTTGCGCTGCCAGGCGGACGTAACTTTCCGGTTCGTCCACGTCGAGGAGGATGCCACGATCGTTGACTTCGACGAACTCCGTCTGGTCGCGGTACTTGTGGATCACTGTGTCAGCGCCCTGGCCTTGGCCGAGCGCCCGAATCTGGCCGAACAATTCCCTGCCCACCAGGACCGGATGGCCGTGTTTGCCCTGCATCTGTGGGACGACAACAGGTTTGCCGACGAAGGTAAAGCTATGGATTAACTTTATTATTGTATCTACTGATATTAAAGGGTGATCAACTAGGCATAAGATGACACAATCAGGTTCGTTTTCTGCCAGCAGACACAATCCTGCCTGGAGCGACGAGGTCTGGCCGCGGTGATAATCCTGATTGACAACCACTTCGACCGAGGACAGGTCGATACTCTTTTGGATCACTTCCGCATTGTGGCCGAGGACAGCGACGACCCGCCGAACGCGCGCTTCGCGCAGAGTTGAAATAATGGTCTCGAGAAAAGTTCGTCCCCGATACATGAGCAGTGCCTTGTCGGAGCCCATGCGAGACGATTCGCCCGCGGCAAGAATCAAACCGGCGATATCGGACGGTGAGGACGCCGCCCCTGCGGAATCGGCTCTCATGAGGTTTGCTGAACCTTGGGTTTCCAGGCAAGAGAAGAGGACGAGGGCGAGACGTTTCTACGGACCGCGATCATCTCTGCCACGATGGACACGGCTATCTCTTCGGGCGTAAGTGCGCCTATGTCAAGGCCTACGGGCGAGTGGATCTGCTCAAGCCGCTCGGCAGGAACCCCGTCTTTGGCGAGAATCTTGAAGAATTCGGCGAGCTTACGCTTGCTGCCTACCATTCCAATATATCTAGCTTGCGTGCTAACAGCCCAGCGCAGGCAGTCCAAATCACCTCTGTGGCCACGAGTGGCTATCACGATGTAAGAGAAATCATTCGGCGAGATGTGAGGGAAAATCCCTTCCCAGGGACCGGCATGTGTAGCGACCGCATGAGGAAACCGCTCCTGGTTGGCGAAGGCTTCGCGATCGTCGGAGACAACGATGTCAAAACCGGCGAGCTGCGCCACCTTCGCGACACTGAGCGAGACGTGGCCGCCGCCGAAGAGATAAAGGGTGGGCGTTGCCAGGATCGGCTCAACAAAAATGTCGAGCGAGCCACCACAGACGAGGCCCGTGTCATACTCGGGATTGGAATTGAGATTGAAGTGCATGCGGCGCGGCTTCTCTTCCCGCATGACATCCTGTGCGGCTGCCCAGACGTCGGCCTCAACGCAACCACCACCCACAGTGCCCACAATCGAGCCGTCATCGCGAATCAGAATCTTGGAGCATTCGTAGCTGGGGATAGAGCCCTGCACCTGGATGATGGTGGCAAGTGCGCCCTTGCGGCCCGCTTTTCGAAGCTTGACGATTTCAGTGAAGACATCGCTCATAAAAATTATTTTCAGGTTAAACTGCAGCGCAGGTGTTGTCAATTGCCCCCGCCCATTTGCATTTCAGTTATACAGCAGCCTTGCGCAAAGGCGTGCAACCAGAACTTGAGCCTTTTGGTGGATGATTCTTTGCGTCTTCACGCCTTTGCGTGAGATGGCCTTTCGCGAAAAGTCTTCGAAGCATGGGAAACCCATCAAGTTTTGCTAACATAGCATGTTGATCACATTACGGGAGGTCCAGGATGAAGGCAGTGCGATTCCACGAGCATGGCGGCTTGGACGTTCTGAAATACGAGGACGCTCCCCAGCCTGAAATCCGACCCGATGAAGTGCTGGTGAAGGTCAAGGCGTGTGCTCTGAACCATCTCGATGTGTGGCTGCGTGAAGGTGTGCGTGCTTGGAGACTGCCAATGCCGCACATTCTTGGGAGCGACATCTCGGGCGAAGTCGCCGTGGTGGGCCAACTCGTTACGCACGTTAAAGCGGGCGACAGGGTGCTGCTTGCTCCCGGAATCGGCTGCGGCCAGTGCGAAATGTGCTGGAACGGGCTGGACAGCGCATGCCGAAGTTATACCCTGTTTGGCGTGATGGTGGATGGAGGGTACGCTGAGTACGTGAAATCGCCGGAGAGGAACGTGGTTCCGATTCCAGGTGATTTGGATTTTGACGAGGCGGCTGCGGTGCCGCTCGTTTTCCTGACGGCTTGGCACATGCTTTTCGGGCGCGCCAATCTCCAGCCCGGCGAAGACGTGCTGGTGATCGGAGCCGGGTCGGGCGTGGGCAGCGCTGCCATCCAGGTAGCGAAGCTGGCAGGATGCCGCGTGATTACAGTGGCCGGGAGCGACGAGAAGCTTGAGAAAGCCCGGGCGCTAGGTGCTGACGAGGGCATCAACCACACCACCCAATCTATCGCCGAAGAGGTGATGCGGCTGACTGGCAAGCGCGGCGTGGACATAATCGTGGAGCACGTAGGCCAAGCAGTGTGGGAAGATTGCTTTGCTTCGCTCGCGACTTACGGTCGGTTGGTGACTTGCGGCGTAACCAGCGGAGCCGAGGTAAAGCTGAACCTTCAGGCGCTCTTTGGGCGGCAACGGACCATTCTGGGATCATTCATGGGCGGCAAAGGAGAATTAATGGATGTGCTCAAGCTGATCGGGCAGCGCAAACTGAAGGCCGTCATTGATTCCGTCTTCCCGCTGGCCGAAGCCGCTCAAGCGCAGAAGAAGATGGAAAGCCGTGATTTCTTTGGAAAGATTCTGCTGCGCCCGTGACAAGTTGCGAAACATTAATGCATCGCCACACAGAAGCGCCAGGACGCCCAAAAGCGATCCTTGCACCTCAAGGCTAGTATTACCCGCGGCGCAGATAGGCCGAAATCAGAATCACAACCATGGCGAGGCCGAAGGCCACGGAGAGCCATAAATTCCGCCGCTGCCGGAACCAGTTGAAAATGCCGAGTGGTATGGTAAGGCACAAAATGATAGCGAAGATGATGAGTGCAAGAACGATTTTGATAGTCAGAAATGTCCAATAAGGCCCCCAGGGAACCAGCCAGACTAGCTTGACGTTATAGATTCCGGAGGCAAGCAGAAGAATGATCACGGACCACGCGACCCACCGGAACCGACCGAGGACAACTTCGAGCAGACCTTTACGCTGTTCCGGGTTCAGGACCGCTGCCGATGGGAACAGGATAAACAGCAGGAAAGCCATGCTGCCCACGCCGATCACGGCTGCGCTCAAGTGAACCCACTGTGCGAATGTGGCCATTCGATTTTCCTTTTAACGAACCAATGAGTCGCTGCTTGTTGAGCCGAAATTCGAATGGCTCTTGCTGATACGTCTGGACTGAAACTAACCGGGTGCGCCAAGGAAGTGCATTAGGATCTCGGATACCCGTGGCGCTGCGGGCCTTCCTGTCTGAAACCGCCCCTGGGACGACAATCTTTACAAATGAGTTTCGGCCAACTGATCAATTTGTCGCGCCAGATCAAAATCCTTCTGGGTGATGCCGCCCTCACTGTGAGTTGAAAGCGAGATGCCCACGACGTTGTAATTGATGGTGATATCCGGGTGATGCCCGGCTTTTTCCGCTGCTTCGGCGATCTTGTTGACTAGGCCGATGGCCGGCATGAAAGCCTTAAGGGTGTACCTCTTTTGTATGGCTTTCCCCACGTGCGACCAGCCCCGCATATCCTTGAGCTTTTGCTGGATTTCATCTTTGTTGAGCGCTGCCACACCGCCTCCTTCGTCCTGCTCATTTCGGTTTTGAGTATAAAAAGGCTCGCCAGACAAGTCAACGGAAGTCCCTGGTCAAGACTTTGTCTGACGGGGTCCGGTGATTTGGTGTAGACTCTCGTTGGGCTAGGATATCTTACGGCGCACTTCATCCAAAATCCCAGTCACAAGCATCTTGGAGTTGTAGGAGGCCTTATGGCAAAGGTCATACTGGTTAATCCCTCCGTGTCCACCGTGGGCTACAGTTTTATTACGCCGCGGTGGCTTTTTGTTATTGCTCAGGCAACACCCACCGAACTGGTGGGCGATCCGATTCTGGTAGACGAAACCGTCGAAAAGTTTAACCCACAGATTGTCGGGCCCGGAGACATTGTCGGGATTGGGATCACCACGGGCAACTGCATACCGGGCTACCGGGTGTTAAGGGAAGCGAAGACGCGGGGCGCGACGGTGATTGTGGGCGGGATTCACGCCACCATCTTCCCCCAGGAGCCCTTGCAAAAGGGCGCCGACGCCGTGGTGACCGGCAGCGGAGAAGCAATGTGGGCACAGGCCGTCCAAGACGCTCTTGAGGAGCGTTTGCAGCAGAAGTATGCGGGCGGGCGAATCGCCGGAGAGGATATGCGAAAAGCAAGATGGGATCTTCTCGATGCAACCAAATACGTTTTCCCCTCCGTTCAAACCGTCGCGGGGTGCCCGGAAAACTGCAGTTTCTGCTCCGTCTGGGTAACGGAAGGGCGTCGGCCCCGCCAGCGTCTGAGCGAGAAGGTCATTCAGGAAGTCAATGAGCTGCACGATCTGGGATTTCGATACATCGTCTTTGCGGATGACAATTTCAATCCGGCGACTTTGGGAAGAATCGCCCGGGAGCCCAGTGAAAACAAGAGGCGTGAGTTTGAGAAAATCCGCGAGGAGCGGTTGAGGTTTTTTGAGGAATACGACCGCTCGGTGCCAAAAGACATGTACGCCTTTGCCCAGATGACAACCGAGGCCACAACTGACAAGGAATACCTTCAGGCAATGTACCAGAAGATGCGGATCCGGGTGGCACTGATCGGGGTCGAGTCCTTTTCAGAGGAAGGATTAAGGAGCGCCGGTAAGCTTTGGAACCCCGTTGGGGAGAGAATGGTGCAGGCCATCCAGAAGATCCAGAACAGCGGCATTTTTGTTTTGAGCTCGATCATTTGCGGCCTGGAATCCGATACGGTCCAAACCATCCGAACCATGAGGAATTTCGCGACCGAGTCCGGCACCCTGTTTGCACAGTTTACTGTCTTCAACCCGTACCCCGGAACCAAGGACTTTTATGAGATGATGGGTGATAGGAAAAACCTTGCCAAACCAGGATTCCATCCCAAACATAAAACTCAAATCCTTTATGACGACTACTGGCTGAAACCACTAAGGCCGGTTGACATCATCAAACATCCGAATATCAGCAAGAGTGACCTGCACACCGAGAACAAGAAGTGCTGGGACAGTTTCTATTCGCTGGGAGAAAGCCTAAAGCGAACCCGCTGCGGAGCCGCCAAGGGATGGTCACTGCCCGCCAGACTTACTTACCTCTTGGTCTGCCTGCTGTTCAAGCGAGCCTACGCTGGATATGGGATGGCGGCCGACAGTGTTCGGAGGAAGAAAAACGGGACGGTCACCAAGCTGATGATCAAGACCGCTGTGACCGCCTATAACCGGTATCACCGCGAGAAACACATGGGGCTAAGAATGCGGGCGATTCCTACCACGGGGGCAGCTGCTGCTCTTGACGCACGAGCAATTCCAAAAGAGGCGGGTTTGGAGTGATGCCGAAGCTTTAGCAGTGCCTCTGAACACCGTAAATGACTGCCGGCGAGCATCGGTCGCCAATACAATTGTGCTTCGAAAGGATCTTGAATGCCGAAAGACCGTATTCGCTCCGGCTTTCCTGGTTATAATCCTGGGTGTAATCAGTCAGATATATTCTCACACGGGACGTTACATCGTAACGAGCGACTAATCTTGCCTGACTCGCCGACCAAAGAAAGAATTTCATTTCTGGATATCTGGCAAGGGCGCTCGTAGTATTTTCCCCCTCCATATTGCTCTCCCCTCCGGCACGTCGACTTGTCCGCGTACGGTTCCCATATCCGCTCGGGAACGCCGAGGAGGGTGCGCTTTCAAAGTCCTCTGTCACCAAGCAATCCACAGCCACAGGCCGAAAGGGGGGTGCACTTTCAAAGTCCTCTATCTCCTATCCCGTCAACGGAAGTCCGGGATAGCGGATACGGATGAGAAAAAGGGACCACCTTCCTTGCCGAATCCGAGCAAGTATAAAAACCGCGCGCAGCCAAGACAACGTACCGGTGGGAGCAGTGCCGAACCGTGCCGCAGCGTACGGCTCTCCCGCGTCCCACTCATCCGGTCATCCAATGGTCATCATTTCGCCAACATCCACTCTCCCGATTCGGCTGAATCGCCGCCGCGGCTTGGGGTGCTTGTCCGCGCCGCGTTGCCGAGCCGCCTATTCCCATCAATCCCGCAATTTGCACGGGTCCTTTTCGGAGACATTGCCCAACCCGCGATATACTCATTACCCGCCGATGGAGGAGATTGCCATGCGAACAACACGGAGAAGAATTCTGAAAAGCGCGGCCATGCTTGCAGGCGCCGGAGTGATCGCGGCGGACGCAAAGGCCGAGGTTCGGGCCGCTGCCGCGAAATATCCAGCCAACGCGCAAGGCACGGGAGCGATGCCGGGGCAGGCGAGTGCTTCGGCGAATGTTACGGCCGGGCCAGCGCGCACTGGAGAAGTTCCGGGCGCTCCTGATTATTCCGCCGTCCCGCTCGATTCGATTGCCGGGGTCCAGGCTGACAGCGGGCCTTACCGGACGGAATCCGGCGTCGGAGCGTTGATGGCCTGGGCAGGCAGGCTCTGGGCGGTGACGTACATCAGCGATCCCGGCAGGCGGGAAGGTTCGGGCACGGGCCTTTACGTGATGGACGATAAGCTCAACATCGAAAAGCTGCACGTCAGCAACGGCACTTACGCCAACCGCATGCTTCACGTGCCCTCCAACCAGATCATCATCGGCCCGTACGTGATTGACATGCAGGGGAATTTCAGGATCATCGAGCAACTGGCGGGGCAGCGCCTCACGTCGACCATGCGCCATCTGCACGATGACAGCAAGGTCTACATGCTGACGATGGAGGGCCAATTCTACGAGCTCGACGTCGCCACCCTCCGGGCCAGGAAACTTTACGACCTGGTCAAGGAATGGTCCATCAGCAAGCAGCCGCATTTCAAGGGAGGGTACACCAACCAGGGCCGGGTGGTGGTTGCCAACAACACTTATCCCGAGCCGGGCGACAGAAACGGCAAGCTGGCGGAATGGGACGGGCAAAAGTGGACCATCCTTGAGAACAAGCCTTTCATGGAAGTGGCCAGCCGCTACGAATTTGACAACGTGATTTTCGCCACCGGATGGGACGAATCCTCCGCCATTTTCAAGGCGCTGATCGCGGGCCAATGGCACACCTACCGGCTGCCGAAGGCGAGCCATTGCTTTGACCAGTTCTGGCAGACGGAATGGACGCGCATTCGCGAGGTTGAAACGGAACGGTACCTGATGGATTGCCACGGCATGTTTTATGAGCTTTCTCCCGTGGGCTTTTACAACTCTATCTGGGGCGTGCGGCCCATTTCCACCCACCTGCGCGTCGTTCCGGATTTCTGTTCTTACCGGGGGCTGCTGGCGCTGGGCGGCAACCAGGCAACGCCGGTAGGCGGCAATCTGCTGTCTCCGCAGGCGCAAAGCGGAATCTGGTTCGGAAAGACGGACGATTTGTGGTCGTTCGGCAAGCCTCGCGGCTGGGGCGGGCCCTGGCGGGATGCGCCCGTCAAGGCCGGCGAGGCGTCAGACCCGTTCCTGATGTTCGGGTTTGACCAGAAGGTGCTTCACCTCACGCAGACCGGAGGGCCTTCAGTGGAATTCGAGATTGAAGTGGACATCCTCGGCAACGGAGCCTGGCAGCGGTATCAGCGCATTCGCGTCGGCTCGGGTGCGTACAGCTACCATGTTTTCCCAACCGGTTTCACCGCCCACTGGGTGCGGCTGGTTCCCTCTGCGGCCTGCACGGCTACAGCAGTCTTCATGTACTCCTGACGCGGTGGTGCTGGCCGCCGTTGTTGTGGTTCGTCTGGAAAGACGCAGGGGACCGTGATATTCTTGTATCGTATCTGGGGCAATTCTCGAAAGGCAGAGAAGGGCCTCTCTGATGTTCAGCCTCACGCGTAACTATCGCTTGCCCTCAGTTGCGTTCTCGTCAGTGACATTGGTAGTGTGTTTGGCAGTCATGCCCGTGGTTGCCCAGGGTCCGCCCGCTGCTCAGGGCCCTCCCCATGCCAACCCGCCATCTTCCAATTCGATGTCGTTAAGTACACACATAATGGAGGGGCCCGGGAAAGTGTGGGTGCCTGTGAGGGGGCCCGGGAGAGTGTGGGTGCTTGCGGGAAGAGTAATGACGCTGGAAGGGGATGTGATCCGGGGTGCTCGTGTACAAGTAAGTCCACTTAGGGCCGGGGACTTAAGGATTTTCAAGACGGATGCTTCCGGTGATTTCCAGACTTTCTATTCACCGATGGATATGGATGATCTGGTTACAGACTTTAAGGTGGAGTTGACCGTTTCGAAAAAGGGTTTCCAGAAGGCGTACGAATTGATTGATTTAGGAGATTTCCCAGAACCGGTTCGGCTCCCCATAACGCTCTTGCCGGAGGAGCAGGATCCCAGCCTGCTTTCGCTGCAGGACTTGAATTCTCACCTTCTGCCTGAACTGCAATCGCTCGGAGCCGGAGAAGACATCTCGGCCAAGAGCGAAAAGGAGTACGCGAAGGGTGTCCAGGAGTTCGTTGGCAAGGGGCGGCCCGATCACTCGCTGCGATATTTTTCTGACGTGGTGAAGCGCAATACCGCGTGCGCAAAGTGCCGGACTATGCTGGCGCTTGCCGAACTCGATTCGGGAAACTGGGACGGTGCCACCCGGGACGCCGATTCGGCCGTCGCGCTGACCTTTAAGGATCCACAGACCGGAAGCCCAGAGGCGATGCTGCTTGCGGGAGTGATGGAAAGTTGGATGCACAATCCCCAGGCTGCCACAAATTTCCTTGTCAGGGCGAACAACCTTGATCCGAAGGATGCGCTCGTTCTACAAGAGATCGGCAGGGCGCAGTTGCGGCTTCGCAAATATGAGATAGCCGATTCCTACCTTTCACGAGCACTCGTGGCCGGCGCCGGCGCCGAAGCGCGCCTCCTGCGGGTTAAGGCTTTACTCGGCGAAAAGAACGTTGATGAGGCCAATACGGAATTGAATCGTTATCTCAACGGAAGAGAAGTGAAAACGATGCCGGTCTGGGTTCGCCGGATTTGGGCGGAGGTCCGATCTCGCAAGGAGATTAATGTCCTTTACGCCGGGTCTGAAAAGGGAAAGGCGAGAACGAGCGACATCACAACCGTTGACTATCTGCATTATTCCGCCCGACAGCTCAAGGGCCTTGAGGCCGCGAAAGACCAGAGCGAACTGGAACGCATCCTGACCGCAGTCGGAAAGAATGTCGCCGCGCTATTCCAGGATTTCCAGAACACGACCTCTCTGGAGAAGGTTCACCTGGAAAAACTTCTTCACAATGGCAAGACGGCGCAATCAATGAACGAGAAATATCGTTATCTTTGCCTGACGACTTCCGGCGCTCGCGTCCCCTTGCTTATCGAATACCGAAAGAACATCGATCCGGATGATAGAAAGCCGGGCCCCTTGGAAAGTGGCTACATGCTGACTTCCGGTTTCGTGCAGGCCGCGCTGATCTTCCACCCGGCTTTTCAGTCTCAGTCAACGTTCCGTCACCTGGGCCGCCAGATGATGGACGGCCGCGAGACTTACGTGATAGCCTTTGCCCAGCTTCCGCAGAAGGCAGAACTGGTCGGAAGGTTCAGGTTCGGCGATAAGTCAGCGCCCACTTTCAAACAAGGCCTGGCTTGGATTGACGTTCAGGATGACAAGATCGTCCGCCTGCACACAGATCTCTTGAAACCGTTACCCGAAATCCGGCTGACGAAAGAGAGCACTCAAATTGATTATCAGGACGTCCATTTCAAGCACCGCGCTCAGGGATTATGGCTTCCCAAGGATGTTACCGTGACCGTGGGCTGGAAGGGCAAAACGCTTCGCAATGTACATCACTACTCAGACTTCAAGCTTTTCAACGTTGCGCACACCGAAAAAATCAAAAAACCTAAACCAGCGAGGGTGAGCCCCAAGGTTCCTGCTGATTCCCACGGCCGGCACAAATAGGCTCGCACGTTTGCTCGGCGATTGGGACAATGAATCCTGTGGATCGAACTCCCTGCTTTGTGAAGTGGTGCGCGAGTGCACAGCCTGTAACAGGGCGCGGCGCATCAGCGCCACGGCGGGTGGCGAAGAAATTGATGCTTGATGTCTGCGGTCTGCGAAACTTAGCAAGGTCACGGAGGAGACATCGGGTTAATGGATAGCAAGTGAGACGACTGGTCCCGAATGCCAGAAGATATGACTTTTTCATTGACAGCGAGAGGTGCCCAGGCGGATACTTACGCGGGGAGTTAATAGGGGACGGCATACCAATGATCTTTGGAGGACAGCATGCCACCCTTGTCTTGGGCTCCTGAAGTAGTTCCTCCGGAACAGCATGTAATCCCCCAAAGAAGGATAATTCTAGTCGATAGAGAGGCGCACGCGAGCGAGCGTTACGCCCATATCTTCGTCAGCGGGGGTTCTTTGTTCGCGCCTGCCCTTCTTACGATGGCGACAAGAAGTGTTTGAAACGCGAGAATCACGACCAAGTGATCGTCGATCAGGGGAGCCCGGCATTTGAAGAGAGAGTCATCGCGGAGCGTTCGGCGCAAAAGGAGCGGAAGGTACCTGTGCTCGCGATGACCCTGCATCATGATATGGCATCTTACCTGGAAGCGATGCAGTTGGGAGTTGCTGGCTACTCGGAGAAGCCATCAGCCTCCAATGGTTTCGTTTGGGTTATAGAAGCTCAATTGCCACTCAGTTCGGCGAAGGTGAGGGTGGCGATCTGACGCCTCGCAAAACACAGCAACGGTGGAGCGACGTCGGCGCGTGTGGGCACCTTCTTCATTTGCCTCCACATGTGTATGGGGATGCCGAAATTTTGGCGTATTGGGAAGAAACGATCGCGAGAGGATTAAGTGAAACCGATGCCATCACGCCAGGATATTGAATCCGCGAAGCTCAGAATGCTGACAACACGACAGGCGCTTGAGGATTACGAAAACGCCAAGGGCTGCATGACATCATCCAAGCATCAAAAGCTCTCTTCAGAATTCAGGAAGGCCACGAAGCTGTATTTGAAACTCACCGAGACTCAGCGTTGACTTCCAGACCAAAATTAAAACCAGGGGAATGCGAAGCGTGTGAGCCTGGGATGAGCCTTGCTGGCATGTCGGCAGTCAGCTTCAGCTCAAGAAGGTGCATTAAGGCTTTCTGCTTTGCTGGCCGGGCGCGGATTTTTCGAACCGAGCCGCCCCAGATATTCCAGTGCCTGCTCGACCCGGGTCTGCATGTCCGTATCGTTGAAAGACATCGTTTTGTGCTTCTCTACAAGTCCTGTAATGGTATTCGGCGCGGGCTGTATCTTGGGAGCCCCAATGAAGTCATAGAGCGACCATTCAATGCGTGCGAACGCCTTATCAAAAAACGCGCTAAGTTCGTTATTGGGGCTACTCTCATGTTTTTTCATCACATTAGCCACCGGCGTCTTCGGCAGCTCCACTGACAACCGCGCAACCGAATCAGCCTTCGACTCGCGGATTTGTTGAACAGTCTGTTCCAGCACGCTGGTCTGGGTCTGGACCAGGCTTAG
>JBJKQK010000042.1:0-23375 GCA_046705285.1 Terriglobia bacterium | reverse complement strand
GTGACCACAATCATCAATTCCATGAGGAAGAAGCCGTGCCCTATTGCAGGACGTTGCAAAGCCGTGAAATGTCAATTTCATGGAGAAGAATGCGGGCTGCGGTAGAACGGCAGGTCGGTTACTTGCGCCGTGGCGCACGAGGCTGTGTGAAGGCGCGTTCCGGCCTCCAGGTCTTCCCTTCGGATGTAGGCCAGGGCGATGGTTTTTTGAAGCGTGGGCGAAACGCAGGAGCTGGTGATCTCGCCCGCTTCTTTCCCGTCGAGGCTCAATTTCTCGCCCGGCTCAGGAGGCTGGCCGCTTTCGATGGTGATGCCTGCCAGTTTCCAATTCACCTGGCCGCGGGTCCTGGCGCGCTCCACGATCTCCTGGCCGATGTAACAGCCCTTGTTGAAGCTCAAGGCGCTCATCAGATTCGCTTCGAGGGGCAACGTGTCCTCTCCCAGTTCCGAACCGTAGCGGGGAATCGCGGCTTCAATCCGCAAAGATTCCATGGCTTCAGTTCCACAGGGCAGCATACCGTAACTCGGCGCTTGGCCGCCCGCCGCGCCCCACAAGCCCATCAGGCCCCTGGGACCGACCCAGACTTCGTAACCCTCTTCGCCCGTGCTGCTCACTTGGACCACTCGGATCGGAAAGCCGCCGTAGTTGGTGGCAAAGTGCTCGAACTGCTTGAGCGGTGGCAGGTCCACGTGCAGGGTCTTTTCCAGCAAGCCCCGGGCCTGCGGTCCCTCGAAGGCCAGGGCGCAGGTGTCCAACGGCTCGATCTGAACCTGGTCAGCGATGATGTATCGCCGGAGGATCGTCACAGCCTTGTCGCGCAGATCGGCGTCAGTATCCACCAGCAGGCGATCCTCAGTGGCATAAACGCGCAAATCAGCAAGAATCTGCCCCTGGGGATTAAGCAGCGTTGCGTAGCATCCCTGTCCTGCAGAGAGGTTCTTGATATCGTTCGAAACGATGCGATGCAGGAATTTCGCGCTGTCCCTTCCGGCCAGAGCAAACTTTACCCGGAAGGAAAAATCGAAAAGCCCCGCGGCCGTGCGCACGGCCTGGTGCTCTTCGAGAGGACTGGTGAACCGGAGAGGGACGATGGCGCCGTGATACTCGCCGAGCGTTGCGCCTTGCGTGATATGGAAATCGGCCAGAGGACTGCGCATCGGGTCTGCTGTCATGGATTTGCCTCGAAGCAGGTAGAGTACAAAGAAGGGAGGTGCTTGTGAACCGCGGCCGCACGGCTTTAGAGGGACTCATGATCGTCAATGCGCACCGGCATGATCAATGAAGCGACCGGAGCGGGTGTCACTTTCACCAGATGCCCCGCCCGCGACGTCATCTCCTGCTCATTTGAGAGCAGATCCTTCAGAGTGGTCTTGCTTAGCACCTGGTCGATCACGTGCTGCACAGCGCGCCACAACGAACGCATGGAGCAATCTACGGAATTCGCGCAGGACTCTTCGCTGCCTGCGTGCTCATCGCAAAATACCGGATCGTATAGCCTGCCGCCCAGAATTGCCAGCGCCTCTCCCACAACAATCTTGTCCGCCGGCCGCGCCAGCGCGTATCCGCCGGCTTGTCCTCGGACGCTCTTGACCAGTCCGCCTCTCCGCAGGATGCGCATGAGCTTGGCGACGTAAAAATTCGAGATGCCTTCCTTATGGCTGATCTTGGGAATGGTCAGGCTTCCGCCTTTGCCTTCCCGTGCGAGCCGCAGGAGGCACCGCAATCCGTATTCTTCCTGGGATGTTAGTTTCATGATGGTTTTCCCGGCCGCACGCACACAACCGGACTCCTTGCCAGATTCTTACATCATGCCCAACTGCAGCCTGGCCGCTTCGGACATCATGCTCGGATTCCAGGGCGGATCCCAAACCACTTCCACTTTCACATCCTTCACTTCTGTCATCACGCGAATCTTGTCTTCCACCTCGCCGGGCAGCGACATAGCCGAAGGACACGCCGGGCTGGTCAGCGTCATCTTGACGGCAACCTCCGAGGAGGGTGACACGCTGATGTCGTAGATCAGACCCAGTTCATAGATATCGACGGGAATTTCCGGGTCGTAGCAGGTTTTCATCGCCTTGACTACCTTCTCTTTCAGGGCCTCGGTCCCAGCGCTGCTGGCAGCCGCATTTTCCGATGCGGCCGATGCCCCCGGCTCGGATTCCGCTGCGGCGGAAACGTTCGCCGCCGCATGCTGCTGGCTGCTCTTGTTGTTTTCGTCCATGGCTTAGACCCTATTCGGTTGTGACCGTCTTCTCTTCGCCCTTCAGTGCGGACCGCAACGTGTGCCAGGCCAGCGTCGCGCACTTGACGCGCACCGGAAACTCCGACACGCCTGAAAACACCGCCAGCTTGCCCAGCGAAGTATCTCCGGCCTGATTGCCTTTTCTCTCGCCGGTCACCAGTGCATGAAACTTTTCAAACAGAGCATCCGTTTCAGCCAGCGTTTTGCCCTTCACCGTCTCCGTCAGAATCGAAGCCGAAGAAGTGGAAATAGCACACCCCGAGCCCTGGAACGCCACATCGCTGATCCGGCCATCCTCAACCTTCAGGTAAATGGTGATCCGGTCCCCGCACAACGGGTTGTATCCTTCCGCGTGATGGCCCGCACCTTCCAGGACGCGATAGTTCCGTGGCCGCTTGCTGTGATCCAGAATCACTTCCTGATACAAACCGCGCAAATCCGGCATCAGCCCAGCAACTCCCTTACTTTTTGAATCCCTGCGACCAGCGTATCGACCTCTCTTCTTGTATTATAAAAAGCCAGCGAGGCGCGGGTGGTAGCCGGAATTTTGAAGCGCTCCATCAGCGGCTGTGCGCAGTGATGGCCCGTGCGCACGGCAATGCCTTCCTGGTCGAGCACCGTTCCCACGTCGTGCGGATGGATGCCTTCCATCACAAACGAAATCACGCCGGCCTTCATTTCTGCCGTGCCAATCATCTTCAACCCTGGAATTCGGCTGATGGCTTCCGTGGCATAAGCCAGCAGTTCGTCTTCGTATGCCGTGATGTTGTCCATTCCGATTTTGTTCAGGTAGTCGATGGCCGCGCCCAGCCCGATGCCACCGGCAATATTCGAAGTTCCAGCCTCGAATTTGTACGGCAGGGAATTGTAAATGGTCTTCTCGAACGTCACCGAACTTATCATGTCACCGCCGCCCTGATAGGGAGGCATGGCATCCAGCAGATCGGCTTTGCCATAAAGCACACCCACGCCGGTGGGGCCGTAAAGCTTGTGTCCTGAGAACGCGTAGAATTCGCAATCGAGATCCTGAACATCCACTTTGATGTGGGGCGCCGCCTGCGCTCCATCGATCAATACGGGAATGTTCTTCCGATGCGCTGTCGCAATCATCTCACGCACCGGATTGATGGTCCCCAGCACGTTTGAAACATGAACCACGGCCGCCAGCCGCGTCTTCGGTCCCAGCAGCTTTTCGAATTCGTCGATAAGAATCTCGCCCCGGTCGTTGATGGGTGCCACACGCAGCTTTGCACCTTTCTCTTCGCAGAGAATCTGCCACGGAACGATGTTCGAGTGGTGCTCCATCGCGGTGATCAGAATTTCGTCACCCGCCCGCACATTCTTTCGGCCAAAACTGTTCGCGACCAGGTTGATGGCTTCCGTCGCGCCTCGCACAAAGATGATTTCCTTGCTGTCGCGCGCGTTCAGAAACCGCTGGGCTTTTACACGGGCGTCTTCGTAAGACTTGGTGGCGCGCTCGCTCAGTTCGTGAACACCGCGATGAATGTTCGAACAGTCCCGGCGGTAGAAAAGCTCTTCTGCCTCAATCACAGCCAGAGGCTTCTGGCTGGTTGCAGCATTGTCCAGATAAACGAGCGGCTTTCCGTGGACTGTCTGTTCGAGAGCTGGAAAATCCTTGCGAATCCGCTCCACATCGAAAATTGTCGATGGTTCCACTTGGGTTACTGCAGTGTGTTGTGGGGTGATAGCCATGGTTCTTTCCCGGACTGAGAGCGACCGATTCTAAACGGGCGCTGCAGGACGGTCAGCTTCTCATCTTTGCCAGCAGTCCGGCCTTTAACTGCTCACGGAGCGGTTCGAACTTCACATGGTCGATGATCTCGTTGGCAAAGGCTATGATCAGCAGCCGACGCGCCTCTTCAAGTCCGATGCCGCGCGAACGCAGGTAGAAAATCGATTCCGGATCAATCTGGCCGACGGTCGCTCCGTGCGTGCACTTCACATCGTCGGCAAAAATCTCAAGCTGCGGTTTGGTGTTGATCGTGGCAGACTCAGAAAGCAGCAGGTTTTTGTCACTTTGCTTCGAGTTGGTTTTCTGGGCGTCCTTGCGCACGAGGATCTTGCCGTTGAACACTCCGGTCGAATTCCCGTCCAGAATACCCTTGTAGAATTCACGGCTCGAACAGCGGGGTTGGGTGTGGTCGATGGCGGTATGGTTGTCGATCAACTGCCGGTCGTTCGTCACGTAAAGGCCGTAAAGATAACTTTCCGCACCTTCGCCGTCCAGGACCGTCGTCACTTCCTCGCGGCCCAGTCGCGCTCCGAACTGGATGGAATTTGTCTGTATAGCTGCGCTGCGCGCAGCGTAAGCCAGGACGGTGGCCACGTGGAACGCTTCCTCGCTTTCGCTTTGGAATTTCAAGTAATCGACGTGGGCATTGTCTTCCGCAACGATTTCGGTTACCGGATTGTTGAAATAGACGCTGCGGTCGAGTCCCACGTAAGTCTCCAGCAGGCTCACCTGGCTTCCTTGTGCTGCAATCAACAAATTCCGGGGATGCGCCACCCATGGCTCTTCGCCGCCCGTCGAAAAATAAAGAATCTGAATCGGCTTTTCAAGAACAACTCCCTTGGGAATCTCAATGAACGCTCCGTCTTCCACGAAAGCGGTGTTGAGCGCTACAAACGGGTGTTTCTTGTGGCTGGCGTAGCGGGCCAGGTGCGCCGTGATGGCGCCCTCTTGCCGGATTGCTTTTGCCAGACTTGTAACGGTTGCACCCTTTGGAAGTCCTTCGACGGATGAAAGCTCTTCCGCGTAATGGCCGTTCACAAAAACGAGGCGCGTGCAATCGAACCCGGCGTAGGGAAGATCTTTGATCTGCTTCTGTATCTCTTCATTAGGTTTGCCTGAAGCCGGCCGAAAGCGAACGCCTGAAATCGGCGCGAGGTTGGTGTATTTCCAATCCTCCATCCGGGTGGTCGGGAAACCTAGTTCGGCAAAAGCCCTCATACCTTCACTGCGAAGCTCGTTCAGCCACGCCGGAGCTGTCTTATTCCTCAGGCTTTCGAACTCCCGGAAATCCTTCAGGTAGATCTCTTCGCTTTCCTTTAATGCAATCGCCATGAATCTCTGCTTTCTTTTCTTCCGCCTACGCTCTTTCGGTTGCAGAAACGGTCTCGTCGAGCCAGCTATAGCCCTTATCTTCCAGTTCCAGTGCCAACTCTTTGCCGCCGGACTTCACAATCCGGCCGTTTGAGAGAACATGGACGAAGTCGGGCACAATGTAATTGAGGAGGCGCTGGTAGTGCGTCACCACGATGATCGAACGCTCCTTGCTGCGTAGCGAGTTCACGCCGTTAGCCACAATCTTCAGCGCGTCAATGTCGAGCCCGGAATCCGTCTCGTCCATGATGGCCAGCTTGGGTTCCAGCACCGCCATCTGGAAAATTTCGTTGCGCTTCTTTTCGCCGCCGGAAAAGCCTTCGTTCACGGGGCGGTTCAGCAGTGTGTCGTCCATTTCCAGCAGCTTGACCTTTTTTCGAATCAGTGTGAGGAAATCCATGGCGTCCAACTCTTCCTGCCCGCGCTGCTTCCGCGCTGCGTTCAACGCCGCCCGCAGAAAATAGGTGTTGCTTACGCCGGGAATTTCCACCGGATACTGGAAGGCCAGGAAAATGCCTTCGCGCGCGCGTACTTCGGGCTGCATGTCGAGCAGGTTCTTGCCCTCGTAAACCACTTTGCCACTGGTTACGGTGTAGACATCGCGGCCCGCCAGCACCTGCGCCAGCGTCGATTTCCCCGACCCGTTTGGCCCCATGATGGCATGGACTTCGCCCAGGCCGATTTCCAAATCGATCCCTTTCAGAATTTCAGTCTCGCCAACATTGGCGTGTAGATTCTTGATCTCAAGAAGCATTCGCTTTAGTCCTTTATCCGCTGTCCTCATCCGTGCTTGCCGGATTGTTGCGCAGAGGTTTGTTTTTGAAGATCTCTGCGGAGCCTGACCAAACCTATGAAGAGCCGCGGACCTGCAAAACAAGTCCGCGCTACCCATACTCAACCTCTCGCGCTTGAAGAGAAGAACCCGCGGTAAGCACTGGACTTACCGCTACAGCACTGCCGAATTCGAAAATCCCTGGCAGGATTCTGAAATTACCCGACACTGCCTTCAAGGCTGATGCCGAGCAGTTTCTGTGCCTCGACGGCGAACTCCATAGGCAGTTCGCGAAAGACTTCCTTGCAGAAGCCGTTCACGATCATCCCGATGGCGTCTTCCGTTGAAAGGCCCCGCTGGCGGCAGTAAAAGATCTGATCTTCTCCGATCTTCGAGGTTGAAGCCTCGTGCTCGACCTGCGCCGTCGGGTTCTTCACCTCAAGGTAGGGGAACGTGTGCGCCCCGCATTTGTCCCCCATCAGCAACGAGTCGCACTGTGAGTAATTGCGCGCCCCCGTTGCATTTTTCAAGATCTTGACCATGCCCCGATAGCTGTTTTGCCCATGACCGGCGGAGATGCCCTTGGAAACGATAGTGCTCCGCGTGTTCTTGCCCAAGTGGATCATCTTGGTGCCGGTATCTGCCTGCTGATAATTGTTGGTGACGGCGACAGAATAGAACTCGCCCACAGAGTTCTCGCCCTGGAGGATGCAGCCGGGGTATTTCCAGGTGATTGCAGAACCGGTCTCAACCTGCGTCCAGGAAATCTTGGAGTTCGCGCCCAAGCACTTGCCACGCTTGGTCACAAAGTTGTAGATGCCGCCTTTGCCTTCCTTGTCGCCCGGATACCAGTTCTGAACCGTTGAGTACTTCACTGTAGCGTTGTCGAGCGCTACCAGTTCAACCACCGCGGCGTGCAACTGGTTGGTGTCGCGCATCGGGGCCGTACAGCCTTCCAGATAGCTCACATAGGCGCCTTCGTCGGCCACGATCAGTGTGCGCTCAAACTGGCCAGTCTCCTTGGCGTTGATGCGGAAATACGTGGAAAGCTCCATCGGGCAGCGAACGCCCTTGGGAATGTAAGCAAACGAGCCGTCGCTGAACACTGCCGAATTGAGTGTGGCAAAGAAATTGTCGGTGTAAGGAACCACCGACCCCAGCCACTTTTTCACCAGATCGGGATATTCCTGCACGGCTTCTGAAAATGAACAGAAAATGATGCCCAGCTTCGCCAGTTTTTCTTTAAAGGTTGTCGCCACCGAAACACTGTCAAAAACCGCGTCCACAGCCACGCCGGACAATAGCTCCTGCTCTCTCAAGGGGATGCCCAGCTTTTCGTAAGTCCTGATCAGTTCAGGGTCAACTTCAGCGAGACTTTTGGGCTTGGCCTTTGCTTTCGGGGCAGCATAATAATATGCCGCCTGGTAGTCGATCGGGTCATACTTGATGTTGGCCCAACTCGGCTCCTTCATGGTAAGCCAGTGTTTGTAGGCTTTCAGCCGCCACTCCAGCAGCCATTCCGGCTCATGTTTCTTCGAGGAAATCAGCCGAATTACCTCCTCATTCAAGCCACGAGGAACGGTTTCCTGCTCGATCTCCGTGACAAAGCCGTACTTGTACTCTTGCGTGGCAAGCTCTTCAATATTGTTCACTGGCGTGGCCATACGCTTAACTCCTTGACACAACCCAAAGATTCAAAAACGCGAGATGACTCAGACGAAGTACGCTCCAAAAGCCCTTACTCTCTTCGTTCACTCTATTAAATGCTACCGAATCTATACGGCGGAGTCAAGATTATTCCTATACAAATCTGTCAAGATTCCGCTCAGCCCCGTAGCCTGCCCTTTTCTTCCCGACGCTCTGCTAAGTACCTTGATTTCTGTAAATACGAACGGCCGCCATGCTATCGAGGCGGAATCATCAGAAGAATGACTGCCACCACATTCTGCCTGACTACCGTTGGCCTATATTTACCCTGAAGCCGACACGGAATAGCGTGGGCGGGCCCAGTTCTGTAACTGGCGTTCGCTCAACCGCGTAGCGGTCATCAAAGATGTTTTCAACCGCCACATATCCCTCTGTATCGCGCCAGACGTGGCGGGAGAGCGAGGCGTCCAAAGTGAAAAACTTCCCAAGCGGAAGCAGATTCTGGTCGTCGTCGAACTGCTTGCCCACAAATCGGCCCTGGAGGCCTAAGGTCAGGCGCCGCCATGGGTTGGTTGCCGTTGGGTTCGAATAGAAGGCCTGAAAGGTGAATACATTACGTGGAACCTGGGGAATTTCAAGACCCACCAGAGCCGGGTTCGCTGGAAAGCTAAGAACAGTGGCATCCACGAATTCGTACCCGCTCACCAGGCTGAAAGTGGGTGTGAGGTGCATGGCTGCGTCCATATCCACCCCTCGCGAGCGCGTGCGGCCAAGGTTCTGCCGCTGCCGGGTAATCAAAGTGGGGGTGACGCTTAGCGTGACGTTTGCAATGGGATCTGTGACGTCACTCCAGAAGAAGGTGCCGCGGCCGGTCAATCTGTGGCGGAGGGCGGTGAACTGTGCTCCAGCTTCCGCTCCGGTCAGATGCTCGGCGCGAAGCTGGGAATTTGCGTTGGTCACAACGTCACCCACACGAAAGCCCCGATAGAGTTCGTTGAGGGTGGGGGCGCGGAAGGCCCGATAGGCGGAGCCGACCAGGGAAACGTTGCGGGTCAGCCGGTAAAGCATTCCCAGACTCGGGCTGAACGCTGACTCAGTACGTTCCGGGAAGTTGATCACAGTAGCCGGGCGGGGAGGCGAGAGCGGCCTGCTGGTGGATAACGCGTCATAGTTGCGCCAATGATCATAGCGAATTGCGCCCGTCACGTGCCAGCGCGACGTCAAACGGATGAGGTCCTCTCCGTACAGGCCCTCTGTCGCCTGGCGGCCTCCCGCACCGAGTGCCGACGTCATGCGCCCGTTAAAGAATCCGAGTTCGTTGCTTGCGCCACGGACCTCGAGCCCGTCGAAGCCGGCTACGAGTGTTTGTTTCATGCCCACGGGGCGATTCCATTGGAGCTCGATTCCCGTTTGTTGCGCCGGCACGCGCTGGGATCTAACCAGTGATTCACTGTTGCGGTCTGGAGCGACGGCGGAAAAGGTCTGATCAAAGAGCTCGGGACCGCCATAGCCACGGAAGGTGAAGGATCCCACGCGCGGCGACACCCAATCGGCGCCAATTGCCAGTTGCCGTATGTGGGTCCGGTTATGAGTAAGCGGAGTTCCGTTGGCGCGCGTTTCGCGCAAGTAGGAGGCCTCAGCGAATACCCGGCCGCGCTGGTGTAATTCGCGTTCGAGAGTCACATCGCCGACTTCATGCTCGGATCCCGCTCGCGTGTCAACCGAGCCGCGGTCCTGTCTGTTGACCAGGATATAACCGTCGGTGTTGAACGCCTCACCGTCGAGAGCCATGCGCCAGGGGCCGTGTCGGATGCCCGACCAGAATGAGGCGTCTGGTGTGTTCTCGTTTCCGTAAGAAGTATCAAGCGAGAATTGCGATACGGTAGGTTGGCGCGTAATGATATTGATCACGCCTCCCATCGCACTGGAACCGTACAGGTCTGAAACCCCACCTCGCACAACTTCCATGCGGCTTACGGCTTCCCGGGGGACACGATCCCAATAAATCCAGCCGCCGAACGGATCGTTCAACGGAATGCCATCCACTAAAACCAGCGCGCGGCTGGCCCCGCTGGCTCCTACACCGCGCAATGAAACGCCCTGCGCGGTTGGGTTAGCCCATCGGCTGCCGGTCCGGCGGAAAAGAGTGAAACCTGGAACCTGGCGAAGCGCGCCATCAAGGGTTAAGGCTGAGGTTGCTGCCAGCTCTTTCCGCGTGATGACGCGAACATCGGCAGTGGTCTGGCTGAGGGGAGTTTTGGTTCGGGTTGCTGTCACTGTTACCTGCTGCGCCAGCGCTGCGGGCTTGAGGACGATTTCCAGTGACACGCTTTCCTTTGTACCTGTATTCCAGCGCCTTTCGACCGGTGCGAACCCCTTTGCGCGGATGGTCAGTCGGCCACCAGGTGCCGGGGCCTTGACGAATGCGAAACGCCCCTCAGGTCCCGTCTGCTGAATCGATTGGTATCCTCCAGAGCGAAGAACCACCTGCGCCCCGGCAACGGCCGCGCCACTCTGGTCCCTGACAATTCCTTCGACTCGATAGTGAGGGTTTGCAGATTGCGGGCGAGGGAAACCCTTTGCGGCGAGGAGACCGGAGAAGGCTGCCACTGCGACGAAGCTGGCGACACAACGTGACCGAAAGATTCTCATTCTATTTTCTTACTCTGGCTTTGTGGGGACAGAAACGACCATCTTTCCCCTGCCGATTGGCTGCGCGTTCCGGAAGGCCGACCGTCCGTATGCCCCTGACAAAGACTCAAACCCTTTAGACTAATCTGGCCGCAGTCCGGCGGCAAATCATTATTTGAGGTTGTCGCGGAGTGAAGCTACGAAAGCGGAGATAAAAAGGAAACAATGGAGTCAGATTGGAAAAAGCAGGTTCTCGGCAAAGGGCCATTCCTCATCGAACCATTGTCCGCCGCACCGGAAGCCCGTTCGCTGCGCCATTTGAGTGACCTCCCAGGGAGAATACTTGTGCGAACTTTCCGTCCAGATCGTTTCATCCTTTTGCAGCGTAACTGAAAGCCTGCTCATGCGAATTGAGACTGTCTGCCGAATTGTGGATAGAAGGTGCATCTCAATGCGGCGCTCTTGCTCATTGTATTTAGCGAGGTGGCGGAACTTTGTAAGATTGAAATCTCCGTCGAGTTCGCGGTTGATTCGTGCGAGGAGATTGAGGTTGAATGCCGCCGTGACGCCGAGCGGATCGTCGTAGGCCACGAGCATCTGCTCGACCGGTTTTTCGAGGTCCGTGGCCAGCAGCAAAGCATCGCCCGGTGCCAGAATCCTACGGATTTTGCGCAGAAATTCCTCGCCGGGCTGGCGGTCAAAATTCCCTATGGAGCTACCCAGAAAAAGCACCAGGAGGTGGTGGTCCGGCTGGCGCCGACCGACGACCCTTTTCAGACCGTCCAGATAGCCGGTTTCGAAGCCCAGAACACTGACCGATTCCAGTCCATCCAGCTCTTGTTCGCACCTCGAGAGCGCCGCACGCGAAATTTCAATAGGGTAGTAAATGGTAGACTGTCGCGCGGCAATGGCCTCCAAAATCACGCGAGTCTTTTTGCCGTTGCCGCTGCCTAGCTCCGCGACAACCACAGGGGAGGCGATCCGCGACGTGATTTCTTTCGCATGCCGCCGCAAGATCCGCTCGCCCGCTCGCGTAAGGCCGTATTCAGGAAGCAGGCTGATGACTTCAAACAAGGCTGAACCGATGTCATCATAAAAATACTTGGAGGGCAGTTCTTTTTGTCCCGGTTTTTCCAGGCCTGCCCGCACGTTCTGAGCGAACTGGGTAGCGAAGTCGGCAACAGTATGTGCGGTGGCGGCCAGGGGCATGTTGACCTCGGAGCGAACTTTAGACGCTGACGCAGCGAAATCCGGAGTAAACGTACTGATAATGCGATTGGAACCAGTTACGGAAAGAGCGACGTAGCATGCAAGCCGCTGTTCGGGCCGAGCCGCCTTTCATGACGTAATGCTTGCCGTCAAAAAAGTTGGCTGAATAGCCTTGATAAAACGGAAAAGGTTCAAACCCTTCAAACGGCTGGAAGACCGTCGAGGTCCATTCCCAGCCATTGCCCACCAGGTCAGCGACGCCAAGGGCGCTGCAGCCTTCGGGATGCGCCTGGACCGGTGTCGGATCCCAGTTTCGGAAGTCAAAATTGCCGCGACTCTTGTGGGGAGTGTTCGATCCCCACGGATAGGCTCTTTCCAGTCCGTCCGGTGTTCCGTAGGCGGCGCGATGGAACTGGCCCTCCGTCGGCAACTGTTTGCCGGCCCATCGGGCATAAGCCGCGGCTTCCGCGTGGCTCGCATAAACCGGCCAATCGAGCGGGAGCGGCACTTCGGCAAACATAGTTCGATAGTTCCAGGAGTCTCCACGCTGGACCCAGAACTTGGGATGACGAATCCCTTCGTGCTTGATCCACTCCCAGTCGGAATCGCTCCAGAGGTTCCTGTTTTTGTAGCCGCCTTCGCGAAGGAACTTCAGGAATTCTCCATTCGTTACCTTGTATTTATCGATTTCAAAGGCCGGGACATCCACTTCATGCAGTTCGAATTCATTGTCCCACCCAAAGACGTTGCCGATTCTCTGCAACCCGAGGGTCGCTATACCCGCGGGAATCTCGACCATCTTTCGATCTGCCACGGGCGCGGCCGCCACGGAAGCAGAGTGCTGTTTTACTTTGCGGTCGAGCGGAAGCTGGTGCAGCATGTACGCGAGGGTTTCGGCGTGCATCAGCCGATGTTCGATAGCGACGTTCAGGTAGATCTCCGCCTGAGAAAGAGAGTCGTCGGAGTCCGTGAGGGATTCGTCCCTGAGACTCGCGTCGAGTTCCTGGCGCGCGCGAAGATTGTATTGATGAACTTCTTCAAGCGAAGGCCAATCCGAAGGCTTGTCGGAGGGCAAGCCGCCATCAACCGGATCGATTCCGAAGGCGAACAGTTTATCGAAGTCCGGATGAAAGGGCGTCGCGCCGAAAGCATAGTTGCCCAGCAGATTCCAATCGAAGGCTTCGAGATGTCCAATGTAAAACACGATGCGATGTCGTTCGGGAATAGGACGCTCGTAGAGCGCCTCACGCAAGGGAATGTCAAAAAGTTTATCCGTTATGGACCGAGCGTCCGCCAACCTCGAAAGAAGAGTGGGTGATGAATGATCGATTCGACTTTCTCCCATTTTTGTTTGCGTCCCTTTTCACTAGTTAGATGGCTGTTTGCTCCTAAGGTTGCAATTCTTTCTAACTTTACGGAGAAAAGATCTGCCCTCCGGTGATAATAGCAAATTGAAACCGGGGAATTAAGAGGATTAAAAAAGACAAAGGGAAAATTCTGCGAGGTGTAGCGTCTTGTGATGTCCCATCAGGACCAAAGAACCGTCATGATTGAGTTCCGCAAAGTGCGGTACTCACCCGACGGACAGCGAGATGTGCTGGCAAACCTGGACCTGAAGGTTGAGGCGGGGGAGACGCTGGTGCTCCTGGGCCGCAGCGGATGCGGCAAGACCACAACTCTCAAGATGATCAACCGCCTGCTTGATCCGTCAGACGGTGAACTTCTGGTGGAAGGCAAGCCCGTGCGCGAATGGGACGCCATCCGACTTCGGCGACGAATCGGCTACGTCATCCAGGAAGTCGGATTGTTTCCCCACTTCACCATCGAGCACAACATCGCCCTGCTGCCACAACTGGAAGGCTGGCCGCCAGAACGCCGGCGCCGGCGCGTGGAAGAGCTGTTGGAGATGGTTGCGCTCAGTCCCGGAAAATTCCGCCATCGTTATCCTCGCGAACTTTCCGGGGGCCAGCGTCAGCGAGTGGGCGTGGCGCGGGCGCTCGCTGCCGACCCGCCCATTCTCCTGATGGACGAGCCCTTCGGCGCACTTGACCCGCTCACGCGCGGCGAAATTCAGCACGAGTTCATCGCTCTGCAGCAAAGACTTCGCAAGACCATTGTCTTCGTCACGCACGACATTCGCGAGGCACTGATCCTGGGCACTCGGATTGCTCTGCTGGACGCTGGGAGGCTGGTGGGAACCTATTCGCGCAGTGAATTCCTGAAATCGCAAGACCTGGTAGTTAAAGGCTACCTCAGTGTTTTGCATGCAGGAGACACGGTGGTCGAACCTTGAATTCATAACTTTCCGGAACGAACAGGAGTCCTTCATGCGATTACTGGAATTTTTCTACGACAACCGCGTGCAAATCTGGACGCTGACGCTGGAGCATCTCTGGCTGGTGGGGATGTCGATGCTGCTCGCAGTGGTGATCGGCGTCCCGCTTGGAATTCTGATCACCCGCCGGCCCTCGCTGAACAAGCCCATCCTGGGAAGCGCCAACGTCATTCAGACGATTCCAAGCCTGGCGCTGTTTGGTTTTCTGATGCCGATGCCGTGGCTGGGAGCACGGGCCGACCGGCTGGCGATTGCCGCGCTCACCGGCTACGCGTTGTTGCCGATCATTCGGAATACTTACACGGGCATCATGGGCGTTGACCCGAGCGTGCGCGAGGCCGCGCGCGGAATGGGCCTGACCGACTGGCAATTGCTCTGGCACGTTGAATTGCCACTAGCCCTGGGAGTCATCCTTGCCGGCATCCGCGTAGCCACGGTGATCACCGTAGGCGTTGCAACCATCGCTGCAGCGATTGGCGCGGGCGGCCTGGGCGAGTTCATCTTTCGGGGACTTGCAATGGTCGATAACCGGGTGATCCTGGCCGGAGCCATTCCCGCAGCGCTCATGGCGCTGGCGGCCGATTTCCTTCTTGGGTGGGCTGGGCGGCGCCTGGTTCCTTCGGTGAAGTGATGAAAAGAGCCTCGTGGATAGTTCTGCTGGTTTCGGTCCTCGCCTCTTGCGGGCCGCCGCGAAATAAAGTGATCGTGGTGGGTTCTAAGGATTTCGTCGAGCAGGTCATTCTTGGCGAGATGCTGGCGCAATACCTTCACCGGAAGACGGGCCTTCCGGTCGAACGGCGGTTCTACCTCGGTGGCACTTACATCTGCCAGCAGGCGATGCTCGCGGGCCGCATTGATGTTTATGTCGAATACACCGGCACTGCTCTGTCCGCAATTTTGAAGCAGCCTGTTGAGCATAATGCTGAGAAGGTTTACGAAAAAGTTAAGAAGATGTATGCCTCCCGCTTCAACCTGGTTGTCATGCCTCCGTTGGGATTCAACGATACTTTCGCTATTGTGGTCAGGAAATCGACCGCCGGGAAGGATCATATCAGGACCATCTCCCAGGCGGTCCCGTACGCGGTCCATTGGCGGCCGGGATTTGGCTATGAATTCATGGGAAGGCCTGATGGTTACATGGGGTTGGTTAAGACCTACGGACTGAAGTTTGGTGCGCCGCCCAGAATCATGGCGCTGGGCTTGCTCTATCGTGCACTGCTGGAGAAGCAGGTGGACGTAGTTGCCGGTAACTCAACCGACGCACAGCTTGAAACGGGAAACTTTGTGGTTCTTCAGGATAATAAGGATTACTTCCCGCCTTATCAGGCCGTACCGATTGTCCGGCGAAAGACCCTGCAGGAGCATCCCGCGGTGCGCAAGGCACTGGATGAGTTGGCCGGGAAAATCTCAAATGCCGACATGCGGCACATGAACTATGAGGCTGTGGTTCAGCACCGGAGCATCAAGGAAGTTGCGAAGGAATTCCTCCAATCTCATCACCTTATCCCATGAATGCTCCGTTCACTAAAGAGCGAACAGCAGGCTGGCCGGGTCCTCAACCAGTTGCTTGACGCGAACCAGAAACTGCACTGCCTCCATCCCGTCGACGATGCGGTGGTCGTAACTGAGCGCGACGTACATCATAGGGCGGATTTCAACCTTGCCTTCGACGGGCACGGCGCGGCTCTCGATCTTATGAAGGCCAAGAATGCCCACCTGCGGAGGATTCAGGATCGGCGTGCTCAGCAGGGAACCATAGACGCCCCCGTTTGAAATCGTGAACGTTCCGCCGCGAAGTTCCTCAAGTGTCAGTTCACCGGCGGAAGCCTTGCGAGCGAACTCTTTGATACCAATTTCGATTTCGGCGAACCCCATCTGGTCCGCGTCGCGCAACACGGGTACCACCAGGCCTTCAGGGGCGCCAACAGCCACTCCAATATCGTAATAATGCTTGAGAACCATCTCGGTTCCCTGAATCTCGGCGTTCAAACGCGGAAACTGCCGTAAGGCTCCAATGCAAGCCTTGACAAAAAATGATGCAATGCCCAGGCTGACGCCGTGCTGGCGTTTGAAGTTTTCTTTCCAGCGCGCTCGCAGTTGCATGACCTCGGTCATGTCAATTTCGTTAAACGTCGTGAGCATCGCTGCCGAATGCTGAGCTTCCACCAGGCGGCGCGCAATCGTCAGCCTGCGGCGGGACATTCGAACCCGCTCTTCCAGTCGCGGACGTTCCCCTTGCGGGCCGGGAACGAGGCGTGGTTTAGCAGGTTCTTTCGGCGCGGGCTGGGAGACGACCGGCGCTTTCGTCAGTGTGGCTGCTGCCGCGGATTCAAGCGCCTGTGCCTGAAGATAGCTTTCCACATCACGTTGCCTGATGCGGCCTGTGGCGTCACCTGGTTGAACCTGCGAAAGATCGACGCCATGCTCTTCAGCAATACGTTTGGCCAGAGGTGTAACCAGCCGTTTGGGCGCGGTTTCCGCGCCTTCTTCCTCCGCCTCCTCAACCGCTACTGCGCGAGGCTTTTCCCTGGTTTCAGTTTCCACGAACTTTTCCCTTTCGGCTGCCGGAGGCCTGGGCTGGGCCCGTTCGGCAGAAGGCTGCTCTTCCGCGCCTGCTTCTTCAATCACTCCGAGCACGTCACCGATCTTGACATCCTCGCCTTCTTTTCTTTCGATGCGCGCCAGGACGCCGCCGCGTTCAGCTCCGACTTCCAGGTCGACTTTCTCCGTTTCAAGCTCGACAAGGACGTCGCCCACAGCTACCCGGTCGCCCTGATTCTTCCTCCAATGCCCAACCGTGGCTTCAACGACGGATTCACCCAGTTCGGGCACGACGATTTTGGTCGGCACGATTTCTCCCTCCTGAGCCGTCTGCGACATTTTCGACTAAAACCATATCTTCCTCGCGCTCGGCCAATCTTGCGCTGAAGGCCTGCTGAACGATGGCCTCCTGGTTAAGTGCATGCCGCGCGGCAGATCCTTCCGCCGGGCTCGAGCTTCGCGAGCGGCCAATATAACGGAGCGGCCAGCGATTGCGGACGACGTCGCTGAGGATGGGCCGCAGGAATTCCCATGCCCCCATGTTCTCCGGTTCTTCCTGAACCCATACGACTTCCCTGAGCTTCGGATAGCGGTGCAGGACTTGTGTTACCGCGTCGATATGAAGAGGGTAGAGTTGTTCGACCCGGCAGATGGCGATGCTGGTTTTCTTTTCGCGGTACTCGCTGGTTACCAGATCAACGTAAATTTTGCCGCTACAGAGGACCAGCCGCCGGATTTCGTCCACCCTCTGGCTGGCTTCGGCATCATCAATCACCGCCTGCCAGCTTCCTTCGGCCAAATCGCGAGGCGATGAAGCAACCAGCGGATGGCGCAGCAGACTTTTGGGCGTCATCACGATCAACGGCAGGGGATCGACCTTCAGCAGCGACGCTTGCCGGCGCAGCAGGTGAAAATACTGCGCTGCTGTCGTGCAGTTCGTAACTCGAAGGTTGGTTCCTGCTGCCAGCTGGAGGAATCGTTCCGGACGCCCGCTGGAATGGTCGGGACCTTGGCCCTCGAACCCATGAGGCAGCAGCATGACCAGGGAAGGAGTCAGCCCCCATTTCGCTCTTGCAGAGACGAGGAATTCGTCAATCATCACCTGCGCGCCGTTGATGAAGTCACCGTATTGCGCTTCCCAGATGACCAGCCGGCTGGGTTCCTGCAGGCTATAGCCGTACTCGAACCCGACGACTGCATTTTCGGTCAACGGGCTGTTGTGAATTTCAAAAGCTGCCTTGGCCTGCGCCAGAGCTTGTAACGGGGTATATTCCTGTCCAGTCTTGACGTCATGAAAGACCGCATGCCGCTGGCTGAATGTCCCCCGCTCGACGTCTTCTCCGGTCATCCGAATGGCCGTGCCATCCTGAAGGATTGAAGCAAGCGCCAGTTCTTCGGCGGTCGCCCAGTCGATCGTTTTCGCATCAGGATCATCCAGGACTTTCGCCCGCCGGCTACGGGCACGTTCCAGTTTGCGGTGAACGCTGAATCCTTCCGGCAACTGCAAGAGGCTCCGGTTGAGCGAGCGCAACGTCTCAAGCGGCACAGCGGTCCTTGCCTGGCGGGCGGCGCCGGGTGGTGGTGGTTCGGGTGGTTCCTCCGCCAGCTTTTCAGCAGGTTTCAGCGATTCCAGAACCTGCTGAAGGTGTGCCATCCTTTCCTGGACAAGTTCTTCCGGCCGGTTCGCGTCAACGAGGCCTCGCTTGATGAGGCCGTTAGCCCACTGTTCCCGAACCGTGGGATGCTTTGCGATCTTTTCATAGAGGAGGGGCTGGGTGAAGCTCGGTTCATCGCCCTCGTTGTGTCCGTAGCGCCGGTATCCGAGCAAGTCGATGACAAAATCTTTCCCGAACTTGGCTCGATAAGCAAAAGCCAGACGGGCCACTTCAATGCACGCCAGGGGATCGTCCGCATTCACGTGGACGAGGGGCACTTTGAAGCCGCGCGCCAGGCCGCTGGCGTAGATTGAACTGCGATATTCCTCTGCCGGCGTTGTATAGCCCAACTGGTTGTCCGCGATGATGTGGATGGTTCCTCCAGTTCCGTAGCCGGGCAGCCGGTAGAAGTTGAGAGTCTCCGCCACAACACCCTGGCCCGAAAAGGCTGCATCGCCGTGGATCAGGATCGGCAGAGTACGTGCAGGATTGAAGACCGGCGGACCTTTCTTATCCACCACGGTGCCTGCCGCCCGTGCCATGCCTTCGGCCACGGGATTGACCGCTTCCAGGTGGCTCGGATTGGGAGGCATGATGATCACGAGATCCACAGCCTGGGTGCCGTTGATCGCTCGCCGGGCTCCCAAGTGGTATTTCACATCACCGGTCCAGCCGAGGTCCTCGCGGAAGTTGCGGGCCTGCACCGGGTCTTTGAAGATAGCCAGAATTTCGGCATACGGCTTGTGCAAAATGTGCGCCAGCACATTCAGACGCGCCCGGTGGGCCATACCAATCAGGACATTGCGCACGCTGGCCTCGGCTGCACCGCCTACCAGTTCGTCCAGGATGGGAATCAGCATGTCGAGGCCTTCAACTGAAAAACGCGTCTTCCCGGGAAAGGTGCGATGCAGGAAATGTTCAAAGACTTCCACTTGCGTCAGTCGTTCGAGCAGCGCGTTGGGATCCACAGGATCGTTCGGGTCACGAAAACGGCGCGATTCTGCTGCTTCATGAAGCCATTGCCGCTCTTCCGGGTGCCGCAAGTGACCATAATCGTATCCGGTTGAAGAGCAGTAAACCTGGCGCAGCGCGTGGATGACCTCGAGGGCATTCTTCTTGCCCGCGGCAATCGGGCCCACAATTAAGGTGGCAGGAAGGCGGCGCAGGTCCTCCTCAGTGACGTCGTGCGACTCCGGGCGCAACGAGTAATCTCCCTGAGGTTCGCTCCCCAGCGGATCGGTGCGCGCATCCATATGCCCGAACTTGCGGATCGACTCCGCAAGGTTGACCGTGCCGACGATCTTATCGATCTGAGCGGCGGGGAGTGCTTCAGACGCTGGACCGAATTCCTCGGGGGGACTCCAATGCTCAAAGTAGGCCCGCGTGCTTGGATCAACGGAACTGGGATTTGCTAGATATCTTTCATATAATTCCAGAACGTAACCGAGATTGACTCCTTGGAAATCTGTTCCTGTATTCATATTTACATCCTGGCAGAGTGCGGGTCATGCCGCGACTTCGCCGCGTTCCCCGGGCAGTTGCGGAAAGATTCCACCAAGGGCTATTGGTGGCCCAATCACGTTATGTTTCCCGCGCCCCCGGCCGGCGCCGACCCAGCACCATTAGATTAACACTGCAGATGACGAACTGCCCACCTTAAGGCATCCGCAAGAGAGTTATGATGCTGATTTGTGAGCCTGTGTAATCCTTTCTTGCACTCCACCGTGCGAAGGTTTACATTCCTGAGGCCGGATTCTCAAAGAACAATCACCTGGATTGAGGTGGAGCTTAATGACCATTACCGATGTCGTTGTCCGCGATGTTCGATTCCCAACCTCACGGACCCTCGCAGGTTCTGACGCCATGCATGCAGCTCCAGATTATTCTGCTGCGTATGTGGTGCTGAAGACGGACAGCCCTGAAGGGCTGGAAGGTCACGGCCTGACTTTCACTTGCGGCCGTGGGACGGAAGTCGTGGTGGCGGCGATCGAGGCTCTCAAGCCCTTCGTTCTTGCCAGGCAATTGGAATCGATCACCTCAGACATGAAATCATTCTGGCGCAGCGTGACCAGCGACGGGCAGCTCCGATGGATCGGCCCGGAAAAAGGCGCCATCCATCTGGCTACGGGTGCATTGGTCAACGCTGTGTGGGACTTGTATGCCAAAGCGGAACGGAAGCCAGTGTGGAACCTTCTGCTGGACATGACGCCGGAACAGCTTGTGGCGGCCATCGATTTTCGTTACATTGCGGATGCGCTCACACCCGAAGAAGCATTGGAAATCCTGCGCAGGAATCTCCCGACTCGTGCAGCGCGCGAAGCAGAGATGCTGGAGCAGGGCTTTCCCGCTTATACCACTTCGGCGGCCTGGCTTGGCTATAGCGAAGACAAGTTGCGGCAGCTTTGCCGCGAAGCTATTGCCCAAGGCTGGACGCACTTCAAGATGAAAGTAGGCGCTAACATTGAAGACGACGTCCGCCGCGCCACCCTGATTCGCGAGGAGATTGGCTGGGACCGGAAGCTGATGATGGACGCCAACCAGGTGTGGGGTGTGGAGGAAGCGATTGCGAATATGAAGGCTCTGGCAAAGTTCAAGCCCTGGTGGATTGAAGAGCCGACGAGTCCGGATGACGTACTGGGCCATGCCCGCATTGCCAGGGCGATTGCGCCCATCGGAGTGGCAACCGGCGAGCAGTGCCAGAACCGCGTGATCTTCAAGCAGCTTTTCCAGGCGCAGGCCATCAAGTTCTGCCAGATTGACAGTTGCCGTGTGGGCAGCGTCAACGAGATCCTGTCAATTCTGTTGATGGCTGCAAAGTTCGGAGTTCCGGTCTGCCCGCACGCTGGGGGCGTCGGTTTGTGCGAGTACGTGCAGCACCTGGCGATATTCGATTACATCGCCATTTCGGCCTCACTCGAAAACCGGATTCTGGAATACGTCGATCACCTGCACGAGCACTTTGTCGATCCTGTGGTGATCAAGAACGGCCGCTACATGCCGCCGTCTGCCCCGGGTTACAGCATCACGATGAAGGCGGAATCCCTCGAGGAGTTTGAGTTCCCCAAGGGCGCGGCCTGGAGATCCTGAGGGGGGGAGCCTGTGCGCCGATGGGGAGGCGGAAGCGAGAGTGTAAGATTTACGTGCTGTCCGCGGAATCAACAATTATCCTTGGGATGGCAAGTTTCCGGGAATGTCGATGATTGATAAGTGCTGCATTATCTGCAAGTTATAAATTCATTGAATGATTTATGGTGAAAGTCCCGGGAATCCCATTTCGGGGCCTCGGGGTGTATGTAGGCTACCATGAAAGCCTAGGCAGGCGACAGCTCCGCTCCCGCCCGTGGGGGCAGGCAACTGCCTCACCCCGAGCTTCAGGCGGGCAGGGGCTTGCTTTTCCGGCGGGCGACCCAGATCTTCCGAGCCGCGGCTTCGCCCAGGCTGGCGGGTTTGCCCTCCAGGAGCAGGCTCAACGTGCCATCGCAGTTGCGGCTGATGACTTCCAGTTGGACTCCCGGCCGGATGCCCAGCCGGTCAAAATACTCCAGCAGTTTGCGGTCGCGCTCGTGCATGCTGTCGATCCGCACCTGCGCGCCGGGCGCGGCTTCCCACAGTTGTTCCAGGCCCAGCTTGCGCCGCTCGGCCGCGCTCTTGTTGATCCGGTTCCCGTGGGGGCAGGCTCCATTCGGTCCCAGCTTTTCGATCAGCCTGGCTTCCAGATCCTCTGAAACGGAGTGTTCCAGCCGTTCCGCCTCTTCGTGCACCTTGTACCATTCCATGCCCAGCATCTCGTGCAGGAAGCGCTCCACCAGATGATGCCGGAAGCGCAGCCGGTCAGAAATCCTCCTGCCTTCGGCGGTCAGGGTGATCCGGCCCTTGCGATCCACGTGGGCCAGTTTGTCCCGGCGCAGCCGCCGGAGAGCCAGCGCCACCGCCGGCGGCGAAACGTCCAGCCAGCGCGCGATCGTGGCCGCGATGGCCGCGCCCTCCTCGGCCTCCGCTTCGGCAATGGCCTTCAGGTAATCCTCTTTCGAGACCGTCAGTTTCATGCGCTTCTGTCTTTCAGGGTTCCAGCGTGGCGAACAAACTTATTGTCCGCACGTCCCAAACAAAAAGCAAGCACCCGCCACGTGGCCGCACAGGCCGCAAAAGCCGCGGTCATTTGTAATGGGTCATTCGTGATCTTTGCGGTGTAAGGTTGGGGTCGCAGATCTGCGGTCGCCGCCGAACGTGCGTGTCGCGCACGGCAGGCTCGACGCGCCACCCACGGATTTCGGCCCGGCCATTGTAGCGACGGGCTGAGGCCACCCGATGTGGATTGGGATGGCACACATCGCAAGAGCCGCGATGTATGCGCCACGCGGCGAAGTATCGAGGCCTCGTCATGCCGATGGAGATGATAACCCCCCTCCTGGTCCCGTAACGCAGACCTGAAAGGTCTGCGCCAGCCAACGAACGCGCCACCCTGCGTAACTCATCATCCCCAATTCACAATTTCATTTGTTGCATTTCGGGTGCGAGGGGTGTATAAGGCGTCATTATCATGTCGCGGTTACCTGCCGCCGCGCACGTTGCAAGGAGTCACGATTGACGCATCATCAGCGGGAGAATCATGAGCGGATTTTTAACCGTTATACCGGGCGCCGCGCCCCGGCCGATTGCTGTCCGGGCCGGCGCGGGAGTGGTAGCGCAAACCGCCGCATCTGCGGTCTGCGGGTTTCGTGTTGATCCGGGGAACGGTAGCCACGGTCAACCAGCCTCGGTGTTGACCGTGGGTTTGTCCATTTTGAAAACCCCACGGACAGAAGGACGCTGTCCGTGGCTACCAAGACCGAATTTGTGCCGCGGGATTGTGCAGCGTGTAGCGCAGTCCGCCGTTGCTGCGGTCTGCGGCTGTTGTCTTGATCCGTGGAAAGGGCCGCGGACCTCAAAACCGGAGGACCGCGCTACCGGCCTCAGTGCTTTTCTGAGCGTGGGCTTTTCGCGTGGAGGACGAACCCACGGTGAATCGGAAACGAGATTGACCATGGCTACGAGCTACAAGGGGGAAAAGATATGCTTGACAACAAATGGGACCTGAGACGCGTAGATCTGGCAAGGTTCGTGGCCAATTGGTCCAAGGACCCAGAGGCGAAGGTCGGCGCGGTTGTTACTGATACCCTCGGAAGAGTAGTCGCCTTGGGCTACAACGGATTCGCGGTCGGCATTGAGGATTCCGA
>JBJKQK010000041.1:0-14052 GCA_046705285.1 Terriglobia bacterium | reverse complement strand
AGCCCTACCAGATGCTTGGGGAAATCAAGCCCGATCTCATGGAGGCGCTTGGAGTTGACGTAGTGGGACTGGGAAAACCGGCGACGATGTTTGGCTACAAAAACGAAGGCTGGAAGCCCTGGACCACGTTCGGAGGCACGCCAGTGCTGGTTCCTGAGGGCTTCAACACCGAGCCGGACGCGAACGGGGACATCCTGATGTATCCGGAAGGCGACAAATCCGTTCCCGCCAGCGGCCGCATGCCCAAGGGCGGATTCTACTTTGACTCCATTGTGCGCCAGCCGCCCTTTGACGAGGATCATCTGAACGTGGAAGACAACCTGGAGGAGTTTGGTCCCATTGACACGGATGATCTCGATTACCTCCGCTGCGAAGCAGAACGTTTATCGACCGAAACCGACAAGGCCATCCTGGGCAACTTTGGCGGCACTGCTTTTGGCGATATTGCGCTCGTGCCCGCGCCATGGTTGAAGCACCCGAAGGGCATTCGCGACATTGAAGAGTGGTACATCAGCACCGTCACGCGGCGCGATTATGTTTACAAAATCTTTGAGCGGCAGTGTGAAATCGGCATCAGAAATTTGGGGAAAGTGTACTCTGCAGTCGGCAATCGCGTGACAGCGGCCTTTGTTTCAGGGACCGACTTTGGCCAGCAGAACGGGCCCTTCATTTCCGTGAAATCTTACCGCGACCTTTTCAAGCCGTTTCACCGTGAGGTCAACAACTGGATTCATAAGAACACTCGATGGAAATGCTTCATCCATTCCTGCGGCTCGGTGCGGGCGCTGCTGCCGGATTTTGTCGACGCGGGTTTTGACATCATCAACCCGGTGCAGTGTTCGGCGGCGGGTATGGCGCCGGAAGAGCTGAAGAAGGAATTTGGTGACCGGGTGACCTTCTGGGGCGGCGGGGTCGATACGCAGCGCACGCTTCCCTTTGGCACGCCCGAGGAGGTCCGGCGGGAAGTTTGTGCGCGGCTGAAGATTTTCGGTCGCTCCGGCGGCTACGTTTTCAACACCACGCATAACGTGCAGGCTCGTGTGCCGGCCGAAAACGTTCTGGCGATGTACGAAAGCGTTCGTGCTTGTAGGCAGTATCCGCTTTGATGTGGGGATTCATGCTCCCCCAACGGCCTTGAGCCAACCCGTGAATTGTACCCTATTGACGAATTCTACCTAACCCGGTGGTAGGCGTGTATCATTCGATTCATTGTCTCCTGCCTGCCCGTACGCACCCTCCTGCCTTGCCGTTTCGATCATTGCCCGGATGTTTTCTGGGGGCGTAGTTGGAGGGATCGCACACCCTGCGTTCAAAACGAAACGTGCTTCCGGCTTCCATGCCGCGATCAGTTGGCGTGTAGACTCTCGAACTTCCTCAGGCGTTCCCCGCGCAATAACTCCGCTCGGGTCGATGTTTCCAAACAACACATGGCGAGAGCCCACGGTCTGCTTTGCACGCTGGGCGTCAGTTTTGTAATCCAGTTCGAATCCGCAGAGGTCATATTCCGCAAGGAAATCGAGAATTTTCGTTGTGTCGCCGCATATGTGGATGACCACAAAAACGCCCTCTGCCGCTAAGTCTTTAACAAGCCGCACGTGGTAAGGGAGGGCAAATCGGTCAAACATTTTCGGCGAAGTTACGTCGGGACCCGCGAGGCTGTCGCCCATCGATGTGAGGTGCGCCCCCGCCTTGGAAAGGGCGCGATGGACGGCCAAGTGGCTCTGGTAGCAAACCTCAAGCAATTTCTGAATTGCAGGGTTTTCGGGATCCAATGCAAGTTCAACCAGAAACTCTTCAATACCCCGGACCATGCAGGCCAATGAGAAGGCTGCCTGATCTGCGTTCGCGCGGATGGCGACCTCACCCCCGACCTGCTTCTTGATCAGCCGGATTGATTCGATAAGGGCCGGGATTCGGCCGTCGGTTTCGGGGTTTAAGACATTGAGCCGGTCAACTTCCTCCAGGCTTTGAATAGCTGGGGCCACAATGCGCCCAGGTTCGTCGGGCGCGCAATTCGATTTTGCCCCCATCGCTTCTGCCAGCATAGTGGTATCGGTGTCGATAAGGATGCAATCATGCCCGTATTTCTCTAACGCCGTCAGGTGCGCGCGTGCGATGGCTTCGGGGTCGGTGCGGTATCTTTCCATGGGGATAGCCGCTTCGCGGGCAGCCATCATGAAGTTGTGCAGGCACACCGGTACGAGGTCCGGAATTTCACCTCTCAGGACCGCTTGGACGCGTTGAAGAGAGTTCATTATCCTCTGTCCTCCATAGGGAATCTCGTTCCCCGGGAATCCTTCATCCCGGACCATCTGCATTCAACCCTATCTCTGCGCAAAATGATACGCGAACTGCCCACGCGTTTAAAGCTCCTGGCTGGAAGGCTGTGCCCGATTGCATTCTGACGCAGTCAGGTATATGTTATGGCCGACCAAGAACTGTGATGTATGACCGCGGTTCGGGCGTGCCTGGTGCAGAGGCTGAGTTTTGGGAATCTGCGATTTCTCGAAGGGGATGGTTTGGTGTGACGAGGAGGAGTTGCTCCGTGAGATCACAGACGTTTCAAGGCAACCGTCCGCGGCAGGGCTCACCTGCGAAGTTGGATGCTTTTCTTGATAATGCTGATAATCGGCACGGGAGTTTGTGGCCGATGGGAGGGATCCATTGAAACGGCGAACATTTTTGCAAGGTGCGGCAGCAGCCGGTGCATTGACGTTGATCAAAGATTGGCCCCGGGCTATGTGGGCGGCGAACGGCGCGACCCTTCAAGAAGCTTTCATTCATCCGCCGGCCACGGCGCGTCCTAAAACCTGGTGGCACTGGATGAACGGAAATATCACTCAGGACGGAATTACACGTGACCTCGAGGCGATGCACCGTGCGGGCGTGGGAGGATTCCAGATCTTCCAGGTGGGTACAGGCATACCGAAGGGTCCGGTCAATTACGGCAGTTCGGAGTGGCTCCATCTTCTCCAGCACGCGATGGCGGAGGCCGAGCGGTTAGGGCTGGAGTACGACATGATGAACTGCCCCGGCTGGTCATCAAGTGGTGGCCCTTGGATTACTCCTGAGCTTTCAATGCAGCAACTGACCTGGAGTGAGACCCGAGTCGCCGGCGGCAAAGAGATCAACATTCAGCTGCCCGAACCCTATAAAAAGCACGGATATTACCAGGATGCCCTGGTGCTGGCTTTCCTGTCACTGGAAGGCGAGGAACGGCCCCTGAGGGACCTGCTCAATCGGGTTACTTCCAGCGGCGGCAATATCGACGCAAGCCAGTTGACTGATGGCGATCTTTCAAAGGCCGTCGAAATTCACCCGGCTGCAGGTGGCCAGGCTGCATATCTTCAGTTGGAGTTTCATGAACCCTACGCGGCGCGATCGATCGAAGTTTATACGGTCCCGCTTGCGCATGCTAGACCCTCTCGCTCTCTGACCGTAGTTTTGGAAGCCTCGGCCAACGGGGTTCAGTTTCAAAAGGTGTGTGATCTGGAGATGTTGGGTTACGGCCCGATCGAAGTTCCGGCCGTCGCCAATTTTCCGGTGACGCGGGCAAAGTACTTTCGGCTGGTAACGTCAGAGGCCACCGGGGTAGCTGAAATCGGAATCTCCGGGGCTACGCGCATTTCCAAATGGCCGCTCAAGGCCAACTTTATTCACCGCCGCGGAGATAAGCCCATCAAGGCAACGGGGACTGTCCCTAAGGGGTCCGTGATCAATCCGGCTTCCGTCGTGGACATCACCGGGCACATGGATAGCAGTGGTCGCCTCAGATGGCAGGCCCCTGCTGGTAACTGGACAATTCTTCGCATGGGGCAGACGACCACCGGCGTTGAGAACCATCCCGCTCCGGATGGCGGCTTGGGTCTGGAGTGCGACAAGTACAGCAAGGCAGCCTACGACTATCATTTCAACCATTTCTTCGGCGAGTTACTTCCCTCGTTGAAATCTCTTGCTGCCGAGGGCCAGGCGGGAGCCACCATTGACAGTTACGAAGTGGGGATGCAGACCTGGACCAGAGAGTATCCGGAAGAGTTCCAGCGGCGCCGCGGATACGACCTGCGCAAGTACATGCCAGCGATGACCGGGCGCGTAGTTGGCGGCGGGGACATTTCCGACCGCTTCCTGTGGGATATCCGCAGGACGGATGCCGACTTGATGGATAATTATTACTACGGTCGCTTTGCCGAACTTTGTCATCTGCACAGCATGAAAGCCTATGCGGAGCCTTACAGCGGCGGACCCTTCGAGGAGATCGAGGCGGGGTCCAAGTTGGATATCCCCATGGGTGAGTTCTGGGTAGGACAGAACAACCACTACAGCATCAAGCTGGCAAGTTCCATTGGACACGTTTTCGGCAAGCGGATCGTCGGCGCCGAGTCCTACACCGGGGCTCCCATGTTCGCAAAGTGGCTGGAATATCCTTATGCCATGAAAGGGCAAGGGGATTGGATGTACACGCAGGGCCTGAATGAGTTCATTTTCCATGTCTATGCAATGCAACCGCATCCCACCGCCAAGCCGGGAATGACGATGGGACCCTGGGGATGGATGCACTCGCGAACCAACACTTGGTTTATTCGGGAATCGAGCTGGCTCGACTACGTCAGGCGATGCCAGCATCTGCTGCGGCAGGGGCTCCTGGTGGCGGACCTCGTCTACTTCGCGGGCGTGGAAGTTCCCGTAGATACGCCAGTCTGGCCGGAGCAGCTGAACCCCACGCCGCCGCTTGGCTACTACTACGACGTGACAGACGCGAAGGGCATCCTGAACCGCATGAAGGCCGGGGACAGCCAGATCGTCCTTCCTGACGGGATGAACTACCGTGTGCTGGTTCTGCCCGAGGACCAGGTGCTGAGCTTGGAACTGCTGCGCAAAGTTCGCGACTTGGTGAGAGACGGTGCCATCGTTGTGGGCCCTAAACCTGAGCATACGCCGGGCCTCACAGGATATCCGGGAAGCGATGAGGAGCTACGGCGCCTGGCGGATGAGGTCTGGGGCAATCTGGACGGAACGAGCGTCACGGAGAGGTCTTTCGGAAAAGGCCGAGTTTTCTGGGAAGAATCGATGACGGCGGTGCTGGATAAACTGAACATCAAACCCGATTTTGAGTTCACCTCCCGCTCGGGCGACGCGCCGATCAACTATATCCACCGACGGTCAGGCGCCACTGACATCTATTTTGTTGCCAATCGCCGGCGACGGTCGGAAGAGCTGGTTTGCACGTTTCGGGTGGAAAACAAGCGGCCGGAGCTTTGGAATCCTGAAACCGGCGAGATGACACCAGCCGAGGTATACGATTTAGTGGATGGAGGTGTCCGGTTGCCACTGCGGTTGGGCCCGCACGGGTCGCTATTCGTCGTGTTTCGTTTGCCGGCGGAAACACGGCGCTTGCAGGCCATCACTAGGAATGGCACAACGCTCATGGGAGTGGCGCCATTTCGGGCGCTTCGTCCCGGGCGCTATCGTGACGTGGCCGATAATTTTACCATCAGCGTCTGGGTGAAGCCGGAAGTCGATCTGGGGTTACCTCCTGAAAATGCTGCGAGGGTGTTGCACTCAGGGTTTAATGCTCACAGTTTTGTCATCTATCCGCCTGCCGGGACGGAAGTCTATGGCGCGGGCCAAGCAGCCTGTGGACTGGCGGCGGGCCGAGACGGTGTGCTGATTTACGAAAGGTCTCGCGGCAAACCGTGGCCTGTGCTCGTGTCCGGCAGGGCTCTATCGGGCTGGACGCACTTAGCGGTCGTATACGAGGCGGGAGTCCCGTCGCTCTATGCGAACGGCGAGTTGGTTGCACAAGGCAGAAAATCAGAAAATACTGTTCACCCGGGCCTCGGCGAGGCCTTCCAGCGCGATGGAGCTGTTTATTTCCACGGCGACATGAGCGAGCCCAGGCTGTTCAAGGAGACGTTGGGAGAGAGCCGCATCGAACAATTGGTGGAAGCCGGGGCGCCCAAACCGGAAGAGCCACCTGCCCTTGAACTGGTCGGCACCAGTAAACCGGAACTTCTCATCTGGCAGAACGGCCGCTACAGCCTGCGCGCCCACAAGGGCGGCAGTTCGGCCCTGCAGGTTTCCGGCATCGAGCCGCCGCAAGAAATCCACGGGCCATGGCAGGTCAGTTTTCCGCCAGACCTAGGAGCGCCTTCTGAGATAACGTTATCGGAGTTAATCTCATTGCATAAGCACCCGGAGGAGGGGGTGCGGTATTTCTCAGGCACCGCGATCTACACGAACCACTTCCACGTTGCGGCTAAACCTGCCGAGGGGAAACGACTCTACCTTGATCTGGGGCGGGTAGAAGTCTTTGCGGAAGTCCGCCTCAACGGGAAGGACCTTGGTGTGCTGTGGAAGCCTCCGCTGCGCATGGATGTCACCGAAGCGCTCAATCCCGGTGAAAACACTCTGGAAGTTCTGGTAACAAATTTGTGGGTTAACCGCCTGATCGGCGATGACCACCTGCCCGAAGAGAATGAATATGAGAATTCAAATGGGTTATTCGGTGGCCCGATCAAGAGCTTGCCACGATGGTACATCGAGGGAAAGCCAAAACCCTCGGGCGGGCGAATCACTTTCGCCACATGGAAGCACTTCCACAAGGACTCACCTTTAATCGAGTCAGGACTGATAGGTCCCGTGCTTTTGCGAACTGCCGTCCGAAGGCCAGGCAGTTCCTGATCCATGCAGAATGCCTTCGTGGAGCTCGGCTCACGGCACGGGCCGGGCAGCCATTGCGGAGGAGGCTCCGGAGAAAAGCGTCCCGCCGATAGCCTTGGCTGCCTGAGATTCCACAGTCTCCGGCATTACGCCGTCACTGGACTAGGTGAAACCGGAGCGAGTGCGCAGGTGAGACCGTGCTCATCTTTGGACTTGCACGCTGTAGGTTTCCGTCGAACCGCCGTGCCCGGTGACCGTGATCGCGATCTTGTTTTCACCGGGGGTCAGGTTTACGGCATGGGTAGCCCCAGACTTCACCTCGGCGCCGTTCACAGTCAAGCCCTTGTAATTCGGCCAATACGCGACGGGAGTCACCTCTACCGTGTTGCCCGGATCGGGCATCTTGACGTTGTAATAAGTGACCCACGATGAAAACCATGGCCTCCACACGAGTAGCTTGCCAGTCGGTGTCTTCAGATCAAGATAACCCAGCGCGGCCGGTACGGTGCGCAGGTTTTTCGGGTTGTACCAGAGCCCGGCCAAGCCCAGATTCGCTTCGCGCAATTCGAACTTTTGGTCACCAAAGCTTGTGAAGACCGGCCTGCCCTGCATCTCGCCGTTGAGGACTTTCTCTGCCGCGGTGATCATATCCGAAATGGACTGCTGTGCCGCGGCTCCCTTCAGAGGTACCTTTTCCTGGTAGGAATGGCCCACCAGGAAGGTCAGGTTGTTCAGGCCGTTCAACTTCTCCTGCAGATGCTTCAAACCTCTCAAATACTGGTCAAGCGCTGTGCAGCTGGGCATGAACATGTAAACCATGCTGCCTGAGCCGACCGCATCGCCAGTAACGAGAAGATTGTCTTTGCGGTCGAGATAGACCATCGAGCCCAGTGTGTGGCCGGGCACATGGATCGCCTCAAATTGCCGGCCCCCTCCGAGGTCGATAATGTCACCGTCCTTTATCCATTTAAATTTCGGCGTTATAAAGTCCGGTGGAAGGTGAGAGGCATCTTCTTCCGACATGTACACTGTGCTGTTCTTAAATTCGTTGACCTGTCCGAAATGATCGTGGTGGCCGTGCGTGATGGCAACGGCGATGGGCAGCGAGGTCAGCGTGCGTAAGTACGCGGGAAGGTCGCCTTTGCCCATACCGGTATCCAACAGGAGAGCGCGATCCTTTCCCGTCACCAGGTAGAAGCTTTCGTTTCCGCGGATGCCGCCGAAATCGAAGATGCGCCAGATGCCGCTGCCGAGTTTCTCAGATGTGTAAACCTTCGAAAAATCTTTCCGGTAGACCGTCAGGTGATAGCGCGCGAATGGCGCTTCAGGAGTGGACACCGTGATGACAAACCGATTGGTGCCTTCCTTTAGGTTCACCTCGTGGGGTTCGCCGGATTTCACCGCGATTCCGTCGATCTTCAATTCCGCGCCAGTATTTGACACCGTGGTGGCGGTGATGAAGAGCTTCGCGGTGTGCACCATTCCCACGGTTGCCGTGTAGTTGAATCGCGAAGCAGAAATAGGCTGGTCGAGCGGAAATCTCAGGTACTCGATACTGGTCTTGTACGATCCGATCTCGATATTCGTCAGAATCCCGGCTTCCTGTGCATGAAGCGGGAGGCTGACTCCATTGGTCAGGAAAAGGAGCCCCGCTACCACCCAAAGAACAGACAACACTCTGCTTCTGGTCATTGAATACCTCCTGGGCTGAAGCGACAGATTCTACAACTCCGCCATGAGCAAATCAACTCACCTCCAGCGTTGGAATTGGAAGGGTCCTTCGTATCTTCACGTTCGGTCGAAATGTGTCAGGCAGAGAGTGTTTCAGGCTAAATGCATGGACGGATTTCGCGGATCTCCCGATCGAGTCGGTTTAAGCGAGCAAGTGCTGACTCAATGCCGGCAGCGCCTGCATCCCTGGCGGATCGCGCATGACCCAAGGCCTGCTCGGCAATTCGACTCACCTCATGGAGCAATTTCTTGATATCGATTTCCAGTCTCCCGCGGCTCTCCTGGACACGATTGAGGATGTCGCTCTGGACGCGAGAACTGTTGGTTTCAAGCAGATGCTCGAGGAATTCTGCAGCGTCTTGTTGGATATATTTTCGCCTGCCCACGAGCCCAAGAGCCAAATCGGCCAGCCATCGAAGTGGCGAAGCTGGTTGCGCAATCTCAATAAGGTTCAGGAATGAAAATCGGGAACTAATTCGGAAGCCGGCTTCGGCATCCAAAGCATGCGGCATACGGCGCAACTCCGGAATGCCCGCCTCAGCAAGCTTTTTGAGAAAGTCGTTACCCATCTGAACGAATCGACATGTAATCGCTATGTACTCCCGCTCTGTCTCCTGCTGCTCGCCGGAAAGCCAAGGCAGAACGCACTTCTTCGCAACCTCCTGCGCCAGACTCATCACAACTCGCCGGTAAGCAGGTCCGATTTTATCCGGCACCGAAGGCAATTCCTTCTGTAACTCCTGGATCGCCTTGGGAAGCATAGAACGGAGGAAGGCTTTGCGCCGACTAACAAGCTTGTCGGACAAGCGGCGCTGCTCAGCCATCAGAAGAAATGCGAGTTCACGCATCGCGCGGTCTGCCTCAGCAAGGGTAGCTTTCATTACCGCAATTCGTCTCTCCGACTCTTCAATCGGACGTTCCAGCGCTTCACGTTCTTCGGCGACGATTGCAAGAAGTCCTTCGCTCAGCCGGACAAGCCCGCGTTCGCAGGCCGCCAGGATAATTTGGCGCCCGGAATCCTTCACCAGACGCTCAAGCGCGGCGATAAGCTTCGTCCAGTCTCGTTCCGGCCCGCGGTTCACGAGACGTTCGACAGCACTCACCTCGAAGGGCGGTCCGACGGGCCTCGTTAGCCGTTTCTCGAGGAGCTTACATGTGAAGTCCGCAGCAGCCCGTCTCTCTTCATCCGTCGTTCGATCCGCTTTATTAAGTACGACAATCAAATCTTGAACATTACGCGCTACAGCCTCGACAGTCGTAAGTTCCTCGCCCGCCAGCGGCGGGTCAGCGCCCACAACAACCAGCGCAGCATCAATATGAGGGATAAAGTCCTGCGTGGCAGCCGTGTTACCCGTAAAGACCGATCCCAGTCCCGGAGTATCGACCATGCACATCCCAGTTGAAAGCAAGTTGCTTGGTGCAAACACTTCGACGCCGGTGACTCCCTTGATGTTCTCCGGATTATGTTCTTCCGACACGTATTGTTTCAAGTCTGAGGCGGGAACCTCGTGCCAAGCATAGTTACGGTCCTTGAGCCGTGCCTTGAGCTGCTCGCCGTATCGAATCACCGTGGGAACGGCTGTGATTGGAATGAAGCCCACGGGCAGGATGGGCTCGCCGATCAACGCGTTAATCAGTGTTGACTTGCCTCGCTTGAACTGTCCGATACAGGCAACGTAGAAGCGCCCTTCCGACACGCGGGCAGCCAGTTCACGAGCCTCGCCAGCAACGCGGTTCGTGCCCAATTCTTCTCCTATTTTTGCCAGACGGAAAAGCTTGCCGCTACCATCCGCTTCATTGGTTGCTGCAGTCATAGTCTCGGTTGATGTATTCGCGGACATCAGCTTGTCGTCTTCGCCAGTCGTCATGCACGGCCTCCGACGCTTTCAGGTTGTTCATAGATGCGGCTGTTCGATGCCAAAAACAACTCTGATCAGGTTTTCGGGGATTTCCAAATGATGAGGTGAACTGTCAGCTTACGACTCGCCGTCCCCACGGGAAATCTCCCAAGCAGGAGTTATCTTCCCGGGAAGGGCGGTTAACGGTGAACTCCAACACCTGTTGCTATTATCGGGTCAGGCTGTACTCCAGTCAATCCGCATGACGGGTTTTTGTCTAAGGGCAAATCGGAGTCAGGCGGCGCTGAGAAACTTGACCGAACTCACTGCACCCGACAAAGCTCATCCCAGCTAAGTCCCTTTGATTTTCGCCCGACCGCAAGCCGTCCTCCCAACTTGAGATCTCAGACTTGACCCGCTCATTAAGTAATCGATGTGCACCAGCTTCGTTTTGATGCGCCTTCCGTATTGATACCGTTTATTGCCCGCCAGTGCGCACATCTTCACAATTGCGCCCGGTACACATCCGCTCAGGTCAAGGACCACCTCCCTGAAGTCATCCAGGTCGAACGCAGAGAGCCGAAATCGCCAGATACACTGTTCCAACAATTCTCTGGCCACAGGTTTGGGCAGTGGTCGGAGGGCCAGCCGTTCGCGGCGGCCCCAATAGAAGAAATGGCTGAGCTGATCGACCCTGTGCTCGTATTCGTCGCGCACGAGCAAGTAGACGGGGGTATGACGCATCCAAAACAGCTCTTTAATTACCTTTGCGGTGGATCGGGTCTGGGGTGGAACATGATCGAGAATGACCCGGTAATCGCTATGCTCAATTGCCCGGTATAGCGCGCCTTTCATCCTCGGGCTGGACACCTTCTTTAGCCAGGCCTCGAAATTCCGTCCTGAGATTCCCTCCGCGCGCAATTGGTGGCGCAGGACTACGTTTCTGGCCTGGTAAAGGGACGTCAGGAGTTTCCGCAAAAGGTCCTGAAGGTTCTTGAAGCCTGCAAGATAGAGATACTGGCTGCCAACATCTTTGGGAAGGCCGCGCAGGACGTGTCTTATCAGCGCAGTCTTGCCAATGTCGGCGGGGCCAGAGATCATCATACTTTCCCCATTTCGGAAAGCTTCCTCGACCCGGTGCGATTCATGTTCCCGACCAAGAAAATGGACTTTTCCGGCTTGGTCAGCCATTTCGCCGTTCCGTATTGTTAAAGTCTTGTCCTTTCGCTGCATTTTGATGAGCCTCTAGGGCCTTTAGTGCGTGTTCTGCCGCGGCCCTGACGCGTACTGCTCCCTCCCGGCTGAGGTGATCAAAACAGGAGAGAGCTCTGCGGTCCCCTATATCCCTCAGCGCATCCACGGCTGCTTCCTGGATATAAGGATCCTTTGAGGATGTCGCAATATCGATCAGCGGCTCGACGGCCGACCGCGATCTCAGTTCGCCGAGGATCGCAGCCGCGCGAATGGGAACCGTCGGCTCGGGGTGGCGCAGGGCAAGGATCAACTTTTCTTCGTAGCTCTGACCTGAAAAAGCGCGCAGGTCCGCACCACAATCGGGACAGGTGGTCGCCGTTCCAACTTCGTTCCAACACGAAGGGCAAAAGTATGTGATGCTCATAACGGCTCGCACTCGGTCGCTTTACTCGGCAGATCCCCTTATCCGACGGATGACCCTCATTTTTCACTGTGCGATAGGCTTTCGCATTCTGTTACTCACCTTGACGAAAACCGGAATAGCAGCAAGCTGCAACAGGATGCAGAAGACGACCACCGCCATTACCGAAGTGTCATACAAGAAGCCGATAGCAACACTTCCCAGAAACCATGCAATCCCATAACCAGCCGTAAAGATTCCGTATGCCGAAGGGCGGCGCTGAGCTGGAACCATGGTCGCTACAGCTGCCGGCACCAAAGATTCGTGAACTCCCATTCCGAGACCCCAGAGCGCCGATCCCACCAACACCGACCAGAAACCTCCCAGAAACACCAGCGGGGCGAACAGTGCTGAAACAAGAGTTAAAGGGACCAAGACGCCTATCCCTGTCCGGTCGAACATCCGGCCGAAGGTCAGGGAGCCAACGCCGCTCACAGCCATCGCTACAGAATAGGCGATCGGTATCCAGAGTGTTGAAACAGCTTCAGCCTTTTGGAAGTGGTATGCGATGAGCTGAAAATCAGCAAACCCCGCCGCAACTAATGCCGCACCCGCTAAGTAGATCCAGAACGTGCGCGAAAGCCCCTTCGCGTGGATATCAGGTTGCATTGGGGCAAATTCTTCTGGCTTCGGATAGAGTAGCCGTGCAGCGATGAGAAGGGACAGTGTAACCACGGCCGGAATCAGAAGCGCGGCAAAGGCAAGCTGGTAATGATGGTGATAAAAGATGACTGCGGCTACGGCAAGAGGACCGAACAAAGCTCCGAACTGATCTAATGCCTCATGAACTCCGAACCCCCACCCATAACCGATTTCTTTTGCGGCATGGGAGAGCATCACATCCCGCGGCGGATTTCGAATTGCTTTGCCAATGCGCTCAGTCAGAATCAGAAGTGCGGCCATCTGCCAACTGCTGGCCAGGGCCAGCAACGGGACTGAAACCATCTGAACAAAATACCCAAACAATGTGATCGGCCAGAACTTCTGGGTTCGCTCGCTTAGAGGGCCCGAGACAAGACGAAGCCCGTAGCCAAGCAGCTCGCCGAGACCGGCGACGATACTCACAACTGCACCGCTCGCCCCCAGGATTCCCAGAAACGGCCCGGTAATGCTGCGCGCTCCTTCGTAGGTGAAGTCAGCAAAGAAACTGACGACTCCAATCAGGAGCACGAACTTCAGTGCGGGTTTCACCACGGGTTTAGTTCGAGCGATTGTATTCTCCTACATCGTCCGCATACATGATGCGAGGGCGACTCTTGTGCTCAAGACAAAAACTTACTCCGTGACAATGGGGTATTGATCGGGAGCGGCGTCTGTTGGGCTTTCTGCCCTGTTTCCATGTTGATCTTGTCCCCCGTTCCGAGGATCCGAAGGAGAATCGCCAGCGTTGTTTCTCGCGGTTTGAAATTCTCCTCAGATTCACCTAATGGCGTGGCAGTCTTTTACCTTCTCATGAGCCTCCGCAACCCCGATCAGCGGCTTTTCTCCAGGAAGGAAGAAAAGCGTTTCCCGCTCATAAAGGTCATCCGGAAACTCGGCTGACGCCAGGGCAGCCCGGCTTACCACCGCTTCCTCCGCGAGATGGACCATGAGGTCAGAAGTTTTACTGAGAGCCTCTGTGGCAACCTCGTTGACGGCTTTCAGGACACCCTTGCCACCGAATCTCTTTTTATCCCCGTCACGGAGTTCAATGGCCTCGCGCTTACCCGTGGAAGCGCCCGAGAGGATTTTGGCGACGTCCGATGCTCCGCCCGAAAAACGAACTGAAACCTGAATTGTTGGGTTTCCTCTGGAATCTACAATTTTCATCGCTTCAAGGTTTTGGATTTTCGACATGGTTCTCTATTCCTCCCCTTTTTGCGGAATCTCTCCTGTCCTCAAAATTTCACTTAACTCGTCGCGCAGGGTGGCATCGATGGGAAGAGTTTGGATCTTTGCCACCGTCGTTTCCGCAGGATACCGGTACGACTTCAGTTCGATGTTCCCGTCTTCCCAAACCGCGTACCGGGCCTCCGGGCTCCCGGTCTTGGGCTGGCCAAGGCTACCTGGATTAACCATCAAGCGGGAGCCGAGTGTCTTCATTATTGGAACGTGAGTGTGGCCCACAAGAATGACGTCTGCATCAACACTGTCGGCCTCTTGCATCCATCGCGGCGAGTCAGCTTCGCA
>JBJKQK010000040.1:0-7748 GCA_046705285.1 Terriglobia bacterium | reverse complement strand
TCCGCCGTCACTGGCTTCCAAAATTCGAATGGTGCAGGAATTCCAGAGCGAGTTGCAACGGCGATTTCTGCCCACAAGACTTGCTCAGTGCTTGAACGGTACAACATCGTGAGTGAGCGTGACCTCCGGGAAGCGGCTCTGCGGCTGGACTTCCACATTACACAATCGTGGAAACGCGATTCTTCGAATGCTTTGGGCACACTTTTGGGCACACTGCTCGAGATTGGACATCACACTGGACAATCCAGGCGAGATAAGTTATTGAATATGAGGATAGTTAGAAACCATGCGAAAGTGGCGGAATTGGCAGACGCGCCAGACTTAGGATCTGGTCCCGCAAGGGGTGGGGGTTCGAGTCCCCCCTTTCGCACCATCTTCCCATTCGACAGATTTCCTGCATATTTACTCGCAGATGGAAGTCACATTGTTTATTGAATTGTCATGCTTCATCTGATAGTCTGCAGTGATTCTTGGTATGGCTACTCCATGCAGAAAGTGCGGCGCAACGAAGACGGAACATGTCCGTCACGGGTCCTTTTACGTGCTTGCTCGGAAATTCGGCTATCGATTGCGGGTTTGTTCCAGGTGCCGCCGTCGGCGCCTATTGCCGCTTGGAGAAGATCCAGACGAACCGGTTCTGCCGCGCAACGACAAGAAATCAGGGGCACGGTCACGTTCCCTGGCGCTGATTTTCGACAACGAAGGGACGGGTCGGGGCAAGTGTCCTCGTTGCGGTGGACGTGACTTTGCGAGATCGAGACGCCGATGGCACGAGCGTGCCTTCGGCCGCCCTCCAATGGCACGGTGCATGGCTTGTCGAAATCGATTTCCGTTGCCTTTCGTCTAACAAGCCGGTCGCAAGGACAACGAAATCTTCCCAGACCCCGCCATGAATTCTTTTTCGGCATTCTAAATCGATGTCTGGCCAAAGCGGATCAAATCGTGGTACACCATCGTCGATGGTAACGCGTTCTGTAAACCAGCGCATTGCCGCTTCGGCTGGCATTGTGATGGCCAGCATTCTGGCAAGCCGGTTACTTGGGTTTCTGCGCGAATGGTCAGTCGCTCACCAGTTCGGGTCAAGTGCCGTCACGGATGCCTATTACGCGGCTTTTACGCTTCCGGATTTTGTCAACTACCTGGTTGCCGGAGCCTCGCTCAGCATCACCTTTATCCCGGTCTTCGCGAAATACATTGCGGAAGGAGATGAGGAAGAAGGATGGCAGGTCTTTTCAATCGTGATCACCTCCATGGTTCTCCTGTTACTGATCCTGGTGGTGGTGGGAGAATTTTTCGCTCCGGAACTCCTCCACGTGATAGCTCCGGGGTTTAATCCCGCGGAAAAAGCGCACACTGTTTTCCTGACCCGGCTGATGATGCCTGCCCAGATCTTCTTTTATCTTGGCGGCATTTTGAGCGCGGTCCAATACGCAAAAGGTCGTTTCCTGATCCCTTCGCTTGCTCCGGTCATTTACAACATCGGGATCATCCTTGGCGGATTCCTCCTTGCCTCAACTATTGGCATCACAGGTTTTTCGGTCGGCGTCCTATCGGGGGCATTTGTCGGCAACTTTCTGCTTCAGATTCATGGCGCCTGGCGTGTGGGTGCCCGGTTCAAGCCGAATCTTAACCTGCGGCATCCAGGATTTCGCATGTTCATCAAGCTCACCATTCCTATTATGCTGGCGCTTTCGGTGGTCTTTTCCGACGACTGGATCATCCGCTGGTTCGGGTCATATCTGATTCCGGCTTCCATCACCTGGCTGACCTACGCCAAAATCCTGATGCGTGTTCCGTTGGGGGTGATTGGACAAGCCGTGGGCGTAGCTTCATTTCCCTTTCTTGCTCAGCTCTATGCTGAAAAGAAATACGACGAGCTCAACCGCACCATTAATACAACCCTGAAGGTGCTGCTCCTGCTGATTGTGCCTATTTCCGCGCTCACCATTGCCATGAACCGGCCGCTGGTTTATTTCGTTTTCTCCCACACGCGCCTTCGGACCCCTGATTTGAACGCGACGGCTGCCGCTCTGGCCCTGTTCTCAATCAGCATGTTCGCCTGGGGCGCGCAGAGCATCCTGGGGCGGGCATACTATGCCGGGCGCAATACTTTGAGGCCGGCGCTGATCGGCACTGCCGTGACCTTCCTGAATCTGCCCGTCTACTGGCTGCTGGCCAGAACCATGCAGTATAAGGGGCTCGCCCTGGCAAGTTCGATCGGGATATCAGCTTACGTCGTCGCTCTTTTCATCTCTCTCTATCGCTACACGGCGAATAGGGGGGCCATGGATATGGTGCGATTTTTCCTGAGGGTTGCTGCGGCTTCCGCGATTGGCGCGGCTGGCGCTTTTGAAGTTGTGCGGTGGATTGAGCCCCAGATCAACTGGCATGCCACGACAGGCGCCTTCCTCATCCTGATTGCGGCTACGCCTGCCGGTTTGATTCTTACTGTGCTTGCCGCAAAGCTTTTTCGGATTCGCGAACTCGATGCTTATCTGAAATCCTTAAGGCTATTCTCGCGATTCCGGCGGAGCCAGGCATGACAGGACGATCATGCTCTTCCAGTTCCGTCCGGCCCTGCTATTTCCCGATGCAAAATCGGGAAAAGATCATTCCCAGGATATCCTCGACGTCGGTTGTCCCGGTCAGCGTATCCAGCGGTCGCAGCGCTTCGTAGAGGTCCAAGAGCAGCATCTCATGATGCATCTTCTGCCGGGCCGCATGGCAAGCCTGGTCAAGCGCGCTGAGCGATTCTCTAAGCAGTTGGTAGTGTCTGAGGTTGGTCACTGGTTCACCTTCCGACCCGAGACGACTTCCGGCACCGACTGCTCGAATGATCCTCTCGCGCAATTCCTCAACGCCTTGCCCGGTCAATGCAGAGGTTACAACGATCTCCGCGGGCGCGGAAGCCTCCTCATTCGCCGCTAAGATTACCTGTTCGATTGCAGCTCTGGTTGTACGCGCAGGCAGGTCCGACTTATTGGCAACCACCAGCATGGACCCCATCCGGCGCGTTTTGTGGAGCAGGGCAGAGTCTTCGTCGGACCAATCCTGCGAAGAATCGATCACCAGCAGTCGCAGGTCGGAATCGGCCATTGCCTGATGCGTCCGCTCCACCCCAATTTTCTCCACCGCGTCAGACGTTGCGCGAATACCGGCTGTGTCAACAAGATTCAAAGGAATGCCACCGAGCGATGCTGTTTCCGTGACCAGGTCTCTGGTTGTTCCCGGAACGTGTGTAACGATGGCACGGTCCATGTTCAGCAGGCGATTAAACAGGCTCGATTTGCCCACGTTGGGGCGCCCCACGATGGAAAGGTTCAGGCCCTCGCGGACAATTCGGCCGTAAGTGTAGCCTTCAGCCATCCTCTCGAGACCGGCCTTTACAGTACGGAGGCGTTTCAGAAGGTCGGCCCAATCCATCAGGTCTACATCATCGTCAGCAAAATCGATTCCTGCCTCAAGAGCTGCAACCAGATCCAAGAGAGCTTGTTTGTGCGGCTTCAGCCGGGCGGAAACCGAGCCTCCCAGTTGAGTTGCAGCGACCCTGGCCTGGTAGAGAGTCCGGGCCTCTATCAAGTCCCGAATCGCTTCAGCTTGCGTCAGATCGATGTGGCCGTTCAGGAATGCCCGCATGGTAAATTCGCCTGGTTCCGGGGCCCTCGCGCCGCGTTCAAGGCAGCATTCCACGACGTGCCGTAAAACCACCGGAGAGCCGTGGCAGGATACTTCTACCACGTCCTCGCCTGTGTAGGAATGCGGTCGCTGGTAAAATGTGACGACCACTTCGTCCAGAACTTTCCCGGTTTGCGGGTCCACAAATTCTCCCAAAGTCGACCGTTGAACCTCTGGCGGACATTTCGCCAACCGTACTATGTGAGAGACAATTTCGACGGATTGATTTCCTGACAAGCGCACGACGCCGATGCCTCCGCGGCCTGGAGGTGTCGCAATGGCCACGATGGTGTCCTCTTTCATTGCGCTATGACCTGCGGGTGTTTCAGGAGTGAGATGCGGCAGGATAAATAACAACCTTCCGGGCCGGACCCGAGCCTTCGCTCACGGTTCTTACTTCGGCATAGTCCTTAAGCGCCAGATGAACGATGCGCCGTTCGCGCGCGCTCATGGGAGTGAGGGAAAACGGGATTCCGGACTCAACCGCTTTGCGGGCAGCCATCAGGGCTGTTAGTTTCAGCTCTTCGGATCGAATCTGCCGCCAGTCCCGGCAGTCAAAACTGACTCGCCCGTAAAGATCATCACTCACTCGTACAGCTTTCAGCACAACGTATTCGAGTGCATCCAGGAGAGCCCCGTTCTTTTCCAGCAACAAGTCGGAGTCCGGCCCGTCGAAGTCCACCACGATTCCAGCGGCGCTGGGTTCCTGTTCAGCCGCTTCGCATTTCCTCAGCGTCGGTTTCAGTTCAAACCCGCCGTGCCGGATGATTTCTCCCACCAGCGATTCGATTTTATCTATGCAATGATCCGAAGATTGGTCTGATGAAAATTGTGTCGACATAATCTTTGCCTGCTAAGCCTTAGCACTGGCGGTCTTTTCAGGGCCCGGCGTTTGTTTTTGGGGAGTGAAGTAGCGATTGATGATCAATTGCTGCCCAATGCCTACCAGGTTGGCGGCCATAAAGTAGAGTACCAGTCCACTGGCCAGCTTGATAAACATAAAGCCGAACACCAGCGGCATCAAATACATCATACGCTTCTGGTTCGGGTCGGTCACGGCCATGGGTGTCATCTTCTGCATGATAAACATGCTTACAATCATGATGATTACCAGAATGGGAATCGGAATGCCCATGATATTCAAAGGGTTTGGCATCGACAAGTCCTTGATCCACAAAATCCACGGCGCATGACGAAAAGCGAAAGGCGCTTCGAGCGACTCGTAAAATGCATATAGAATCGGAATTTGCGGCAGCATTGGCAAGCATCCGCCGAATATATTGACATGATGCTCCTGGTAGAGCTGCATGATTTCCTGATTCATCCGCGCTTTGCGGGGATCATTGAACTTGTACTGCTTATAGCGATCTTGAATCGCTTTCACGAGTGGCGCGATTTTCTGCATTTCCTGAGCAGAGCGGATGCTCTTGAGCTTCAAGGGGAAAAGCGCCGTATTGATGATGAGTGTAAGAATGACGATGGCCCAGCCGTAATTGTGTACCCAGTTGTCATAGATGTAACGCAGGACAAGAAACAGCGGTTTGGCAATTACCCCAAACCATCCGAAATCACCGAGACCCGTCAGTGTAGGGTGCGTTGTATCCAATACATCCAGCGCCTTGGGGGCCACGAACAGCCTGAAGGCGACCGGTTGTGCCACGGAGTTTCCCAATTCAGCATAGGCAGCCTTGGGTGCTTCTTTGCCCTTCCAGTTTTCCGGTGTCCACGATTCCTGCCCGGCGCGAAAACTCTGGTCCTGCGAATCCGGGAAAAAGATCCCGGTGAAATAACGGTCCTCAAGCCCTGCGAATTCGAGCGGTCCGGACCGCTTCAGTTCCTCCTTAACCTTGTGTTGTTCGGTCGTTTCCAGATTCCCGTTTGACTCGTAGACCACCTTGGTCTGTGAGGTCTCGGTCTCTAATGGGAGCGAGTGATCACCGACTCCCCCGGTCCAGGCCACCCAGAAAGGAAGGTAGTGCTGGTCCTGAGCGACGCTCACATTGACGCGTACCTGGTAATTGGAACCGAACGTAAACTTCTTCTGAACCTGGACATGCCCGTCGTTATAAGTGAATTCGAGCGTTGTCGGTGCCTTCAGTGTGCCCTCTGATGGCTGCGCAACAAAAAGAGCCTGGTTCACCGTCTGATTGAGCGAACTGTCGGATGACCTGATGCTCATCGGGTATCCGAGCTGTTTGCAGGCCGCGGGATTCACCACGTTGAGAGGTTTTCCAGAGGCATCCTTATACTTTGTAAGAATCCAGCTTTTGATCACGGCTCCACGGGTGGAAAACGTGATCCTGTAGAGATCATTTTCGACAATTATGTCCTGGGCCTGGCGGGCTTCCGTTACCGGGATCGCAGGAGCGGTCGGAATCTTGGGGGCTTCCGGTTTTGCAGCAGATTTCGCCAGCCCCTTATGTGCGGCAGCCTGCTCGGCAACACTTTGGTGTGTGCCGGGCGGTTTCGTCGGCGGGGGTGGGGTCGTTACGAACAGTATTCGCCAAAGCAGGAGCATGACAAATGACAGGGCGAACGCTATGATGACCCTTTTTTCGTTGTCCATTAGCGAAAGGCTTTCCGTTTAGTTCTCGCAGCCCGTTCCTGCCGAACTTTCAAGGTACCGGATCGTAGCCGTGGCCACCCCAGGGTCGGCAGCGCAACAACCGTCCAACCGCCAGCTTTGTACCCTTCCATGCACCCCACTTTGCCACCGCTTCATACGCGTAAGCCGAACACGACGGGTAGTAGCGGCACGACGAGGGGATAGTAGGCGAAAGGCAAATCTGGTAGAAGCGAATCAATCCCAACAGGAATAGCTTCAACGCGTACGGCCCGGCACGAAGGACGCGTTCGGCAGTTTCCCGGGAAAGATGCGCAGCAGTTCCCGCTCCAGGACCGGATAAGGGACCCGGGCGGCTGCTTGACGCGGGTTGAGCACAACATCCCATCCTCCCGGCAATGTTTGCCGGTGCCGGCGAAAAATCTCGCGGAGGCGTCGTTTGATTCGATTGCGTACTACGGCGCCACCCAGCCGTTTGGGCACAGTGATGCCCAGGCGCGTCTCGGACAGCCCGTTCGGTCGATAAAAAACCGTGCATAATGATGCACTTCGACGCTGCCCCTCCTTGTAAACCCCTTGGAAATCCATTCGGCGGAGCAGCCGGTTTTGCTTGGGGAAGGCAGCCGACCTGGAATTCATGGAGTCAGGCGATGGCGACCCTTTTGGCGGCGCCGCTTAAGCGTCTGGCGCCCTCCAGGAGTTCTCATCCGAACGCGGAATCCATGTGTCTTGGCACGCCGACGCCGATTGGGTTGGTAAGTCCTCTTCAAAGCTCTGACTCCCTGTCAAGTTCGTGTTCTAAAGCCTAAACTCATACGATAACCCGCCGCTTCAACCCAAGTCAAGGGAAGCGCATGGTTTGTCACACCCTGCGAGTGAGCTTCTTTCAGGTATGAAGTTTCTTTCTGAGGGAACTCCGTGCGTGTCCTTCACGTAAATATTAATGAAGGTTTGCTCCACAAGCTGGAGAGGAGGGTATTGGCATGTTTTGTCCGCAATGCGGAAAAGAATACTCCCAACCCGTCAACTTCTGCTCCCAGTGTGGCACCACGATGTCCCCTCCGGCCAGGCCGCATAAGAATCTGATGCGCTCCCGCAGCGACGAGAAGATTGCGGGGGTCTGCGGAGGGTTCGCGGATTATCTGGAGGTTGACGTGACGCTGGTACGGCTGATCTGGATCGCGGCGATATTTCTTGGAGGGTGGGGGCTTATTGCTTACATCGTCGCATGGATTGTCATGCCGCTCGAGCCTGAAGTGCAGCGCGTGGAATCGCAAGAGCGAACCGCGCCTGTGTCGTCCCACCCTGCGGCGAGTGCATAAACCGTTGCCAGAGCTGAGGCAGGTGATTACGGGCTTTGAAACACGCCACGGTCTTTCGCTTTGGACCGGACCCCAGTTCTCAGGGTCTCAAGAACTCCGTTCCGGGGCGATGTCTTGCCTGCTGCCAGAGGCTTGGCAAGGCGGTATGGATCTTACGTCAACCCATTTGGCTGGCACAGTCTTCAAAT
>JBJKQK010000039.1:0-7524 GCA_046705285.1 Terriglobia bacterium | reverse complement strand
ATCAGAGTAGAGTCGACGATGGTGGTGGGCCAGGGTTGCCCCATTCCCATTGGGTACGGGCCATGCACAACGGTATCCGGTTTCCATGTCCTCCCACCATCCGTCGTGGCGAACATGGACACCACGAAATTCACACCTGCAGTGCCGGAAAAGGTCACAGGAAGGAAGCCGTCTTCACCATTCTGGAAGACGGGCAAGCTGTAAGCAGGGTATATTGCGCGCCCAGCCTGTTGGGGCGCATTTAATGTTACAGCCTGCCAGCTAGCGGCTCCGTCGCGCGTGACGTAGAGCTTGCTGGCGGGGCCGCCAGCGAGCCAGCCTTCAGCAGCATCCACGAAGTAGATTGGTCCGCTTCGCCCCGGGCTATCGATCCATTTCCAGGTCCTGCCTCCGTCCTGGGTTTCGACAAGGATTGCGCCTCGGACCGCAGCGCTGCTGACCAGCGACAGATTGATCCAACCATGCAGCGAATCCAAAAAGTAAATGTAGCCTCCCCCTCCGAGAAGGAAGGCCCTCGGGTTCAGGCCCGGAATCTTGACCGGGTTAATCGACCAACTTGCGCCAGCGTCGTTCGTCGCGGCGATGTACAGGCGGGGCTGGTCGGACCCTGTGATGGGCCCAGACAGCAGTGCCCAGCCTCTTTGGGTATCGAGGAAGAAGGCCGCGACAACACGTTCGTTGGGGGTCGATGGTGGCGTGACGTTTTTCCAGTGTGCCCCGCCGTCGGTGGTCCACATCAGTTCTCGATAGCGAAGGACCCAGCCGGTCGTGGGCGTCAGAAGCTTCATCTGCTGCGCTTGTGCCCGGGGCGGCACGATGGCAGGAAGAATAAAGCCAGCCAGAATGGCGATGACGATGCAAGCCAGGATCCCCGGGGACCTTTTTACATCATGCGGCGACTGCTGTGGGCGAGAACAGTTTCTGAAGGGACCCATGGCAGAACCTCCTGAAGGAAGTGGTATATGAACGCGGGCCTGCGGGAATCTCCTGGCAGGATTGATTGGAGATTTACCTGGGTCACTTTGTATTACACACCCAGCTCTCGTGTCAAACCATATCTCTGGCGCAACAACGCCGTTTTCTCACATCCTTACTGGAACCGAATTGTCGCACTGTGGGTCGCGAACCAGCACCTCCTTCACCTGGAAGAAACGTGCGCCGCGTTTGACTTCGCGTGGCGCGGTGGGCTACTCTCGAAATGGTTAGAGTTTCCGCCAAAGATGCGGCGTTTGTGAACCTGACATGCGAAGAGTTTATCTGGACAACAATGCGACCACGGCTGTTGCGCCGGAAGTGTTTGAATCGATGAAGCCTTACTTCCTGGATGACTTTGGGAACGCTTCATCGATCCACTGGTACGGGCAACGGGCGAAGGCGGCCATCGAATCAAGCCGGGAGCAGCTCGCCCGTCTTCTCAACGCACGGCCCAGTGAAATTGTTTTCACCAGTGGCGGGACAGAATCCGACAACGCGGCGCTCATCGGGATTGTTGAGGCGTCCCGGTCAGAAAAAAAGCACGTCATCACGACCGCCATTGAGCACCCGGCTGTTTTGCATACGGCGAAGACACTCGAGAAACGAGGCGTGCGAGTTACCTACGTTCGAGTCGGCCCAGGTGGTGTTGTCGATCCCGGTGATGTGGAGAAAGCTATTGGTGCGGATACCGTGCTGATTTCCGTGATGCACGCCAACAACGAACTTGGAACCATCCAGCCGCTTGAAGAAATCGGACGCATCGCCCGCGAGCGCGACATTTACTTCCACACAGACGCGGTGCAGTCGGTGGGGAAAATTCCTGTGGATGTGGAGGACCTGGGCGTCGATCTGCTTTCGCTCTCGGGGCACAAGCTGTACGGGCCGAAAGGCGTGGGGGCGCTCTACGTCCGCAAGGGCACCATCCTTCGACCGTTGCTTTACGGCGGGCACCATGAACGTGACCGGCGTCCCGGCACGGAAAACGTTTCGGGAATTGTCGGCCTCGGCAAAGCCGCCGAACTTGCCCGCGAGCACATGCCGGAGGAAATCGAGCGGGCCAATGGATTGCGAAACCGCCTGGAGAACGGAATTCTCGCAAGCGTTCCCATGGCAACAGTAGCCGGCGATAAATCACGCCGGGTTCCGACCACCACCAACATCAGCTTCGACCTCATCGAAGGCGAGGGCTTCGTGATCGCCATGGATCTGCGGGGCGTGGCGTGCTCTACGGGAGCAGCATGCTCTTCGGGTTCGCTTGAGCCTTCTCACGTGCTTTCGGCAATCGGCCTGAAGCCTGAGCGAGCGCGCTCCAGCATCCGCTTTAGCCTGGGTCGCTTCAATACTGTCGAGGACATCGACTACACTCTCGAAATCCTGCCGCGCGTTGTGGAACAGCTTCGTTCGCTTTCTCCACATTACAATAAGGATGCAATCAGCACTCAGCCATCGGGTTCCAACGCGAAGGCACTGGCTGAACATTGAGCTTCTGATTCCCATGACAACTGTAGTGGCCATGAGCGGCGGCGTCGACAGTTCCGTGGCCGCGGCGCTGCTTGCTGAAAACAACTCCTCCGCAGGCTCAAAGAGCCCTCCTGCCGTGATTGGCATGACCATGCAGCTGTGGAACCAACGGCGTCTGCCCTCGCTTCTTGGCGCTGAGGAAGGCGAACCCGGCCGCGCCATCGGGCGCTGCTGCTCGCTCGATGACGTATATGACGCGCGCCGCGTAGCAGGTTTCCTGGGACTTCCGTACTATGTGGTCAATCTTGAGAGTCGTTTTGAGGAGGGCGTCGTCCGGCCCTTTGTGGAAAGCTATCTGGCAGGCGAGACTCCGATTCCCTGCAGCCTCTGCAACACGGAGATCAAGTTCTCCGAGTTCATTGAGACCGCACGCAGGGTCGGGGCCGATGCCGTAGCCACCGGGCATTACGCGCGGGTTCAGAAGGACCCCGGCTCCGGCCGGTACCGCCTGTTTGCCGGTCGCGACCCGTCAAAGGACCAGTCGTATTTTCTCTTCGGCCTCACTCAAGAGCAGCTTGCGCGCACGCTTTTCCCACTGGGCGAGTTTACAAAGGAGGAAGTCCGCTCCATGGCGCGCGCGCGGAATCTGCCTGTTGCCGAAAAGCCCGACAGCCAGGAAATCTGCTTTGTCCCCACGGGCAACTACCGCCGCTTTATCGACGCCTACTTGAGCGAGCAAGGGAAAAAGATCGAGGACGCCGCCGGCGAGGTGGTCACTACCGACGGCCGTGTTTTGGGCGGGCACGAAGGAGTTGGGAACTACACCGTGGGACAGAGGAAGGGCCTCGGCATCGCTACTGGCACCCCGCTTTACGTCATCGGGCTTGATCGCACCCGCAACCGCGTGGTCGTCGGTTCCGATCAGGAACTCCTGAAGCACCGCTTGCTGGTGCGCGAGATTAACTGGATCCGCCCTGCATGCGCTGGTGATTCCTTTGAAGCGCGTGTCAAGATCCGCAACAAGCACTTCCCTGCCGCCGCCCGTGTCGAAGCCCGCGACGACGGCCAGGCCTTTGTCGAATTCGCCAAGCCCCAGCGGGCCATCACACCGGGCCAGGCTGCCGTCTTTTACTATGGCGACGAAGTGGTCGGCGGCGGATGGATCTCTAGCGTGCTTGATTAACACTTGCGATTGCTCTTGAACAGGCGCCGGCGCCGGAACGGCGGCTCATGTCCTCACCCACGGCCAGCAGATCAATGTCCCCAGTGAAACCGTGCTCGACTTCACCATCAAACAGCCGGTTATGCTTCCAGTGAGCCATTTGTGACTCAGATTTCAATTTTCCATCTTCTCCCGGGAGGAAGGATTCATTTCTGCTCCCGGGGAAGGTTTTCTCCCGCTCATTGTTCAGTGGTTGCGAGCGGCGCCTGAGAGCAAGCACAACAGAGGCGCTAAATCGCCTTTGACAGGAACCGCCAGGTTTGCGGCATCCGGCGGCGAGCGGCGGGATTTTCGCTCAGGTATTTCTTCAGTGCAAACAGATCGTGCGGCCGGTCGATGTCAGGACAGGACTCCAGTACTGAACAGGAAAATCCATGCATAAGCAGGCTGCCAAGCGTGTCGCGGAAGGCATGCTCGGTCCCCAGGCGGGTTTGGCTGAAAAGACCGCTCACATCCCGCCTCAGTCCAATCAGGTAATAACCGCCATCCGGACAAGGACCGAGCACAGCATCGGTTGTGCGCAATTCTTCCAAAGCCAGATGTAACACGGAAGGAGCGAGCGCCGGTGAATCTGTACCGATGACGACAACGCGTGTGTGCTGCCGAAGGAGTTGCGCGAAAGCCTCCTCGAGCCGATCGCCAAGACCGCGGCCGCGCTGCCGCCTGCATTGAACGATGTCAGGAACGGTGTGCCTTGGGAAGCTCCCTCCGGCAACAAACAGATAGCGCGCCGTTCTGCTTTTCAGCCTGGCAATCTTCCTCAGTACGTCGGAAACGAGCGCTTTGTGAAATTCAGCCGCTCCACGCGATCCCAGCACCGGAATCAGACGCGTTTTGGTCTTTCCGGGAACGGCTGCACGGGCAAAGATCGCCACTGCAGGCCTGGAGTCAGTCAAGTCAAACTGGTGAGTTACCCGTTTCGGCCCCTGCACTCTGAGGGGTTTGCGAAATTTTGCCGCTGAGTCGCTGCTCAAAGCGGCCGACTTGCTGTGCTCATGCTGCTCAAATGTATGTTTGTGTCTCGGTGAAGAGAATTTTCTGGGGCTATGGAATCGATGTTTGGGCAAGTTGGTTTATGGGGATTCTTCCAAGCCACGGCCTGCTGTACACCGCAATCAGAAGAGCATGAAATCGAGGCCGGGTCTTCAGGCTAGATAAACATCTGTTCGTCCTGCGGAACATCACTCGTACGGCTCTGGCCACGTCTCGAAAGGAAGAAATCGAGACCTGCCTGAACACCTTTCAGAATGGCGGAAGCTTCCGAAACCGGCCCGATAATGTTCCGCTGGACCGTTGCAGTTGTCTTATCCACTTTTTCAAGCACATCCGTGATGGTCTGATCAACGCGTATAACCTGCAACCGGAATCTGTCCAGCAGGTCATCGAGCACCTCATCCACAGTGCCGGTCCGTTGGCGCAAGACACGCGCGACTTCCGCCAGATCGGCAGTGATGGAACGAAGAGGGTCACGCGAACTCGCAACAATCTCCGTCACCGACTGCGCCAGTGGATCGATTCGGCGGTTGACGTCGCCCCGGATGCCCGCCACCTCGCCTTGAATGCGTCGTATAGCGATGTAAAGGCCAAGCATCGCTAAAGCCTGCAAAACAATGGCCGCAGCGGCAATGATAATAAAAATCGTCAACACGGTCCCGTCAGCCATATGCTACTCTCGACCGTCCGAGCCACTGGCTAGAAGTGGCTCACTCAGCCGCTTTTCCCTTTTCCTCCCGGTAGGCTTGCTTGCCGGCCTCCAGTGCCGCCGACAGTTGTTCTTTCTGTTTCGCGACAGTATCCCGCGCTTTGTCAACGTAACCTTCTGCCCTCTGGCGGTACTCCTTGCTCTTTTCGGTAACCCGGTCTCTGCTTTCACCGGCACGCTGAACGATGTAGTCGCGCGTCTCCTGGCCCGTTTTCGGAGCAAAAAGGAGAGCCAAAATGGCGCCAATCCCCGCTCCTGCCAGAAAAAAACCTAGCTTTGACCCCCCGTTGTTGTCACTCATTGAAGTCCTCCTGATTCCTCTTAAGCAACCAGCCTCATCGCACGGACCTTGCCTCGCTCAAAAGCGTCCTCTGCCTGGCGGCGGATATCACGACTGCGCTCAGCGACGAAATCGGCGCCATCTTCCGCAGCTCTGGAAATCAACTTCCTCGTCTGGCGCCCGCTTTGAGGCGCATAAAGCAGGCCCATTGCAGCCCCAATGCCGAGACCCGCCGTGAGGAATCCCAAACCGTAATAAATATTTTTCGTCTTCATGGTTGACCTCCAATCTAGACTCAATTTATCAAAGTCTAGTCAGATTTTCAACAATAAATGATTTAGTAATAAAGGAATTATTATTATACCGACTAGACTATTTATAAATATCTGCCTGCCCCGCCTTGGACAGATAAGCCTTAATCCGGCCTGCCTGCACATGGGTCACTACTTGGGACAACTCAGCCTCGCTCACCGACTTCAGCTTGCTGAGGCTGCCAAAGTGTTCGAGCAGCTTCATGGCCGTTCGCTCGCCCACGCCCGGGATCTCCAAAAGTTCGGAGGCCAGTTCCCGGCGGTTTCGGCGCTTCCGGTGGAAAGTGACCGCGAACCGGTGAGCCTCATCTCTGATCTTCTGGATCACGTGTAAGGCCGGTGAGTGATGGTCCAGAGCAATCGGCTCATTCTCGCGTCCATAAACGTACAGAATCTCTTCCCGTTTGGCGATACTGGCCAGCGGCTGGTTAATGATTTCGAGCTCACTCAGCGCGTCCGCTGCTGCATGAAGCTGCCCGACGCCTCCGTCAATCAGGATCAAGTCTGGAAGTCGTTTATTTTCAGCTCTAAGTCGCCGGTACCGCCGGCCCACAACTTCACGCATGCTGGCAAAATCGTCACTTTGTGGGACCGTTTTGATGATGAATTTACGGTAGTCAGATTTCTTCATCTGGCCGTCCTCACACACCACCATGGAGGCCACAATATCTGTACCCTGAATGTGCGAGATATCGAAGGCCTCAATGCGGCGGGGAGGCTTCACAAGGTCGAGAACGTCCGCAAGCTCTCCCAACATCTCTTCTGTTCGCGGTTTCAGCACCCTGAAACGGCGCTCAAAAGAATGTCTGGCGTTCCGGGCCACCAGTTCCAGCAGCCCACGCCGTTTCCCCGCCTCGGGAGAGTAAATATGTACGGACCGGCCGCGCTTCTCCGAAAGTATCTCCTCAATCAGACTCTGATCCTCAAAGCCAACAGGAACAAAGAGTTCCCCCGGCACGTATTGCTGGTCGAGGTAAACCTGTTTGACCAGCGCTGAAAAGATGTCACCCAGGTCAGGTTCATCCAGGTCTTCCCAGAAGAATTCCCGGCGGTCCACAGTTCGTCCGTTCCGGAAATGGAACAGGTTCACGGCCATCTGCGCGCTTTCCCTATGGAACCCAAAGATGTCAAAATCCTCGCCTGAAGAAACTGCCATTTTTTGCCTCTCGCGAAGCTCTTCAATGGTGAGCAATTGGTCGCGATAGCGGCCAGCCTCCTCATACCGCTGATCTTCCGAGGCTTGCTCCATGCGCTTATGCAGTTCACGGAGCAGGTCGCTCTCGCGGCCCTCGAGCAACATCCGGACATCGTGGACAGCCTCCGCGTATCGATCCTGCGTCGTCAACCCCTCGACGCAGGGACCCAGACAGCGCTTGATGTAATACTGAAGGCAGGGACGCGGATGGTATCGCGTCAGGTCTACTTTGCATGACGGCACAAAGAACCTGCGGTGAATCAGGTCCACAATCCGGTATGCGAGCCCGCCAGGGAAATAGGGACCGTAGTAACGCGATCCATCTTTCCTCAGGCGCCGGGTGACGTAGACACGAGGAAAACGTTCCTGCAGCGTGAG
>JBJKQK010000038.1:0-4450 GCA_046705285.1 Terriglobia bacterium | reverse complement strand
ACTTTGCTTCAAAAAGCCTTGCTGAATGTCGCTGTTGGCACATATCCAGACGAGGAGTTACAGCAAGTGTTCTTGAATGCGATCGAATTTTTCACTCCCTCGCATGTAAGGGTCTTGGAGGTGTTGTGGAGGGGTGATCATGACTTGATTCAAAACCATAACTACAAGCCCCACGATCTGGGCAAGATCGGAACATACGGGAGCGCGATCGTAATTTTGGTTCCTGAGTTACAAGGGCATGATGGTCTTGTTCAGTGCATCATGACAGACTTGCGGGGCCGCGGGTTCTCGACAGCAAGTGGCCCAGAGGCCGCCTTTCCTAGTGGGCAAATAATAACAAACGTGGGAATCACCTTTTTGCAGTTCATCAGTGATCCAGACGCGCAGAAATAATTAAGCGGTGAGCGAGGACCGCCGGGGTTGCGGTCAGCGGTTCTTTCCTGGCGATTGTCCTCACGGTGTCGGATTGTAGCGCGGTGTCCAAGCTGCGTCGTCCATTTCTTTCCGACTGCTATTTCTTAGTCCCCCTCCGTCTGTAGCGCAGGCATTCACGGCCTGCGGCTCTTGCTTTGTGGAGAAAACCGCGGGCCGTAAAGGCCCGCGCTACAACCATGGCACGCCATCTGCGCGCGGCGGTGGTTCATGCCGGCGAAGGGTTAGGCTCGATCTTAAAGACGCGCAGACCGCCGCCGGGGGTCTTATCGCGCTTCACTGTACACCCAAAATGCGCCAGATCATTTTCGGCGAGAGTGCTGGCTTCGCCGCCCGGCCAGAGATCGCTGACCTTGTAACTTGCACGCCCTGCCAGGCCGATTGCCTTCAGGGGGACCTGCAATTTGAGGCGAGCATCCCGGCCGGTGTTCCGGTTCCCAGCTACAAGGATTGCCCCGCGCCGGCTCCAGCGGACGTACGGCACGGGCACGGCGGTATCCGCCTGATGAGGCACAGCCATCAGATTGGGTTGCTTTTGATCGGGCAGCAGGGCCAGGATGCCGGCTTCGCCTTTGCGCACGGCAATCATCTTCTTTACGTCCACAAACATTGCGCGATGCGCAGGGTCCTTGAGCTCGTTCCAGTCAAGCATACATCCGTAGAGCCAGCGGCCCTTGCCGGGATCTTTGCCTCCGTAGAGGTAAGGAGATTCCCAGGGGATGGGCCGAAAAGTGGCATTGAATTCCTCTCCGGAGAAGAAAAGTGGGATCATCGGCGTCAGGAGGCAGGAGTAGCCGAAAAGCGCGCGGCTGCCCTGCGCCACGTAAGGATTCTTTCCCAATGGGAATCCTTGCCAGCCATTGTCATGGCAACTGAGCAGAATGGAAGGCCAGCCATGTTCCAGCGTCGCGACATACAGCTTGAATGACGGAGGCTTTCCTTCAAGTGCCAGCGGCCGCCCGCCACAATGGAGCTGCCAGCGGTGGTCCGCATCATCGGAGACGACGATGTTTTCAATCGGCCTCGCGGCCACGTGGCCGACAGAAAGCTCGATGTCGGGGATGCCGTCAGGCTTGTCGTCGCCCCACCTTCGTGAAACTTTATCGCTGCCAAGACCTTCCAGGCGAACGCTCAGGTCCCCCGCGCCATCGGTACTGCCTTCAACCCTGCTCCCGTCGTCGGCGTACTGGATCACAACTTTGTACTGTCCGGTTTTGCCGAACTTGCGGGTGTAAAAGCCGGGGATGTCTCGAACCAGGACCTCGTCCAGGGCACCCGATTGCGAATCGCTCATATTGTTCTCGTGCTGGGGGAAATCGGTGACGCCGGGAATCGGCGCATTGCCTTCCTCAAAAATGACGATTTCATGGCCGGCGGCGGCCGCGTTCTGACGGATTCTTTCCCACAAATCCGGCCGGAAGATGGCAACATCCAGGCGATAACCGTCCACGCCGTACTTTGTGACGTAATCCGACCACACTTTGACCCACCAGTCGTCCAGATCAGTGTGGCCACCGTACCAGTCATAATCGGTCATCCCCCACGACCCGCCCCGGAACCAGTGCGGATGTTCCCTGATCAGCGGGCTGTCATTCATCACGCCATGGGTGATGACATCCAAAAAGATCCTGATCCCCCGCCGGTGAGCTTCGCCGATCAGGGCTTTGAATTCCGCCGGCGTGCCAAGTGTCGGGTCAAGCTTGCTGATATCGATCACCGCATAAGTCGTCCAGATGTTGTAGAAGTGATGGGGATCGGCGAGCGCATGGCCCGCCAGCCAGATGCCGGTAATCCCCAGATCCTGAAGGTAAGGCAGCTTTCCCTTCAGGCTCGTGAAGGTGCCGCTCTCAGGCCCGCGTGGAGAGGTGAAGCCCTTCGGCGCAATTTCGTAGATGATCAGATTCCGAACCCACTCGGGCGACGGCGGTTGCACTGCTACCGCTGCGAATTGGCCCGGGGCACTGGCCAGAGCGGAAACATTGCCGCCGAGCGCCAGGCTCGCGGCGCCTCCGGCACCGGCTCTGAGGAAGTCCCTCCGCGAGGTCCACGCGGGATTGTTACCGCCCTTTTTCATGCTTTGCCTCCTGTGATGCACAGCCACAACACCAAATTTGCGCCGCCATGAGCGACAAGATCGAAATACCCGGCTGGCATTGTACCGCAACGTTCGGCATATGACGTGAGAGGGTAGGACTTGCAATCGGGCAAAACGTCATAGCCGGAGGCAAATCCTTCGGATAGAATCTTCGCTGTCAAGTCCATCCACGGGGAGGGTACGGCATGAAGAACAGGATTCGAATCTCTGCTTTGTTGGCTTTCTGCGCTTTGATCCTTTCATTTTGCGGCAGCGGTGTTCTCCTGCTGGCAGGCGGCCCGCCAGTTGCCAGCGTGGTTGTCCATTCCCAGAAACCCGGCCGCGCCATCCCATCCAACTTTCTGGGTTTCAGTTACGAAGCCCCGGTCCTGGCCCATGACTATTTCAGCGCCCGGAATGCCGCGTACATCCGGCTGCTGGACAATCTGGGGAAAGGAGTGCTGAGGTTCGGCGGCAACTCCGTGGAGTTTACCGACTGGGCGGAACATGGCGAGCCCCAGCCCGCGTGGGCGCACGCCACTTTGACACCCAAAGATCTGAACCGGCTTTTTGCTCTTTCCCGAAAGATCGATTGGCCCGTGATGCTGGGATTGAATCTGGGACACTACGATCCCGATCTTTTCGCGCAGGAGGGCGCCTACGCGGTCCGGCATGGCGGCCACATGCTGCTCTCGCTCGAAATCGGCAACGAACCCGACGCCTTTATGCACAATGGCCTGAGACCACAAAACTGGGGTTACGCTGATTTCCACCGGGAGTTTCAGGCCTACGTCCGCGCGGTCCGCGCTCTCGCACCCAATGCACCCTTTTCCGGGCCGACCACCTGCTGCAAGGAAGGCCTGGGCTGGTTTCCGGAATTCCTGGCCGCGGAACACGAAAACCTCGTGCTGGCCACTCATCACATCTACCCGATGGGCGCGGTGCCGACCATCCCTCCCACATCGCCTGAATATGCCTCCATCAGCAACATGCTCAGTCCCCAATTGATGAGTCGCGTGGCGGCCGAGGTGCGGCAGCTGGTGGCAGACGCCAAACCCTACCACCTGCCCCTGCGCATTGCAGAGACCAATTCTGCCTGGCATGGCGGACGGAACGGTGTGAGCAACGTTTTGGCGGCTGCTTTGTGGGGAGCGGATTACTCGTTTACGCTTGCGGAAAACGGCGCTGTGGGTCTCAACTTCCACGGCGCTTTCGCATGCAGAGGCTACACCGCCATTTGCATCAACAACGGTCACTATCACGCGCAGCCGCTCTACTACGGGATGTTGCTCTTCCGCTCCGCGCTGCCGGGACGTCTGGTCCCCGTCACAGTTGACGCGCCGGGCAATCTGACTGCTTATGGCGTGCTACATCCGGACAAGACCTTGAGTGTTGTGCTGATCAACAAAGACGAAAAGAAGACAATGAAAGTCGAGATCGCCGCCGCACCTTACCGCCAGGCTTCGGCGCTGCGGCTTGCCGGACCGTCGCCCTCGGCCACCAGCGGCATTACGTTCGGAGGGAAGGCCGTCAGCGCGGACGGGAACTGGTCTCCCGGCCCCGGCGAGCCAGTGCCCGACAGCAAGGGGAAGTTCAGCATAACGCTTCCGGCAGCAAGCGCGGCAGAAATCACGTTCCGGAGGTGAGCGGGCCTGGTGGCATTGCCCGGCAATGCATTGAGAGATTCGCCCCGCGGGCACAGGTGGAAAGAAACGCGGCCGATGCGCCGCTCCGAGAGGCTTTCCCCGTTGAGGGGAGCACGCCACTTGCTCACCGCGGCAACCTGCGGCAGGCATTAACATTTTGTCGCGTCTCTCTTACAATGAATTTTCGAAGCTCATATCCTTATGTTCATGTGGGGGAAATCGGTCTGGGAACACATACGGGGTCTGTACGCGCGTCTTGAGTGGCCGCTTTCTTCCCTCTCGCTGATCGGCGGGTTCG
>JBJKQK010000037.1:0-57627 GCA_046705285.1 Terriglobia bacterium | reverse complement strand
GGCCTCAAGGAGCTGTTCGATTCTGCCGGGAACAATCTCAACTTCACGAGTGACCCTGCATTGGCCATGCGGGGTGCGGAGGTCGTTTTCATCACGGTCGGCACGCCCAGTCTGGACGATGGCCGCGCAAATCTGCAGTATGTCGAGGCCGCGGCGAAGCGGGCCGGCCACCATCTGAGCAGTAATTTTACCGTGGTGGTTGTCAAATCCACGGTTCCCATCGGCACAAACGGCAAGGTGGAGAGAGTCGTTCGAGATGCTTTTTATCGAAGCCATCCCGGCCATATGGAACCGGAATTTGCAATGGCTTCCAACCCCGAATTCCTTCGGCAGGGGTCCGCGATCCACGACAGCCTTTATCCGGATCGAATCGTGATCGGATCGAACAGCGCAAAGGCCAATGAAAAACTCAAGCTGCTTTACAGCCCCCTGATTGATCAGACCTTCAAAGCGCCAGAATTCCTTCCACGGCCCGAGGGATTTCCGAGGGTTCCGGTGATTGCCACGGACCTGGCCTCAGCCGAGATGATCAAGTATGCAGCTAATGCGTTTCTGGCCGTGAAAATCAGCTTTGCCAACGAACTTGCCGAATTGAGCGAGCAAGTGAAGGCGGATATTTCGCAAGTGATTCAGGGGGTCGGCTCGGATCGCAGAATTGGCCCCCGTTTTCTACAGGCGGGTCTGGGATGGGGTGGCTCCTGCTTTGGCAAGGATACTGCGGCACTTATTAATACCGGTCTGGAGCACGGTTTGAACATGCGAATTGTGAGAGCCGCGCGAGAGGTCAATTATTCGCAACCCGACAGGGTCATTGCGAAATTGCGTCGTGAATTGGGCACTTTAGAAGGAAAAGTTGTGGGCTTGCTGGGTCTGGCATTTAAGCCAAACACGGATGACCTTCGGGATGCACCGGCACTGGAGATTGGGCGCCTCTTGTCCCGGTGCGGTGCGGAAGTCCGCGGCCATGACCCAGTGGCCCGCCCGAGTATGCGGGGCTCGGGCATTCAACTTTGTGAGACAGTGGCTGAGCTGGCGGATGGTGCTGACGCGTTGATTCTGGCAACCGAATGGCCACAGTACCAGGCGCTTCCGTGGAAAGCAATCGCTTCGGCAATGACCAATCCGCTCTTGCTGGACGGGCGGAACGTCTTGATGCGCCAGGAACTGGAACTGGCCGGATTTCGATATCTGGGGATGGGTCGTGCAGACCATGCCTCAGGTCACCGGGAGGATTCACCGGTCCCGGCGGTTGTGCGGAGTCCGATCCCGCAGAGGCAGATGGAATTCGTTCCCCAGTTCGCCTTCGATGAGTCGGCAACATAGGGTGGTTCAGCAGCGCAGGGCCCCGGTGTCGGAGGCATGGATCTTCGGAAACTGCGAGAGTGTTTATGATTCGATTGATGATTAATGCGGATGATTTTGGCCTGACGGAGGGCGTTTGTTCCGGGATTGTCCGGGCAATTCACGCCGGCGGAGTTACGGCTACCACAGCCATGATCTGCGTGCCGGGAGCGGTGGAAAGGCTGCGGCGTTGGGCGCCGACGATTGCGGGGCGCATCGGCGCACACCTCCAACTGACGAGCGGAACACCGGTGCTTCCCCCCGATCGCGTTCGGTCCCTGGTGCTCGAAGACGGGAAGTTTCCGTCGAGGCGGAAAGAAGTTCGAAAGCCGAAGTGCGAAGAGATTGTCAACGAATGGCGGGCCCAGATTGAGCTGCTCCTGCAGGCAGGCATCGAACCCACGCACCTGGACAGCCATCATCATATCCATCGCCTTCCTGCGGTTCTCCCTGCATTTCTGGAAATAGCCAGGCAGTACGGGCTTCCCGCGCGTTCCGTAGACCCGGCTATGACGGCGACCTTGCGCGCAGCGGGGGTACGGTGTGTGGACGTCACGCTGACGGGTTGGTACGGTGGCGAACTTTCCGCTGCAAGCCTTGAGAGAGTTCTCACGGAGGGCGCTCGGGAATACCCGGGGACCGAGAGTCTTGAGCTGATGTGCCACCCGGGTTTCTACGACAGTGACCTCGAGCTTTGCTCCCGGTACACCACCGACCGGGAACGGGAGTTGGCTGTGCTCTGTGATCCGACGCTTCAAGACAAACTCACGGCGGCAGGTTTCTTATTAACGACGGTACAAGTTGCGCAAGCTCGGCCTCCAATGCTTCCGCCGAGGCAGAAAAGCGCGGGGCTGCCGGTGGCCTAGCCTCCACAGCATGACCCGGGCCGTCGCTTTATCAAAAATCAAGCGACAACTCAATCGCGACCATGGGGCATGAGTCCCGTTTGGGGCTTTGCCAGCAAAGGTCGGCAGGCGACAAAGCACCTCGGGAAGACTGTCTGCTGCTTGCGGATTGTGCCGGCCGCGATCGCTTCCTCGGAGAGGTTGATGACGTGCCGAGAGTGGGTCCCCAAAGAGCCTCAGGGCGTGTCCAGCGGACCCAGCCATGAAAAGTCAGGAAAGAATTCTCGACAAGAAAACAAACAACTTACCACTCTGAGAATTTGGCACGCAGGGTGCTTTCTTACTCTGCGTGCAGGGGAGGCACCAATCAAGAGGGCGAGCCGAAAGCAGCAGGAGGAAGAACGTGCAGGAACAGAAAGTCAATTTCACGTCCGCCTGTAAAACGGATTTTTCGAGGCTCGGTTGCGACACCGCGATGGGGAATCGGGCCGCGGAGGGGAAGAGAGGAGAAGCTTTGAAGCGAGTGATGTTTTACTGTCAGCACGTGCTTGGCATGGGGCACCTGGTTCGAAGTACGGCGATCGCGAAGGCGCTTGCCGAAAAGTTTTCCGTGCGTTTGGTCATTGGAGGAAAGATCACGCGGGACTTTCGCTTTCCGGAGAATATTGACCTGCTTCAGTTGCCCGCGCTGCAAAGCGACCCGGAGTTTTCCGGCCTCATGGTGTGCGATTCGTCGCTGAGCCTTGAAGAGGCCAAGGAGTTGCGCAGCCGGATGTTGCTGGATGCCTTCGACACATTCCAGCCCGATGTCCTTATCACCGAGCTTTTCCCGTTTGGGCGAAAGCAGTTTGCGTTCGAGTTGATTCCCCTGCTGGAGCGCGCCCACACCCGCGCCGTGAAACCCCTGGTGGTATCAAGTATCCGGGACATTCTGGTGACCAAGAAGGATCAGCCAAAGCACGAGCGGCGAGTGTGCCGCACCATGAATAAATTCTATGACCTTGTGCTTGTCCATGGCGATGCGAATTTTTTAAGGCTTGAGGAAACGTTCAGCCGCGTTGCGGACTTGCCGTGCGCAATTGAGTACACGGGGTACGTGGCCCAGCGGAAGGTGCGAACAGCGGCAGAAGATGTCGAGCTAAGCACAAACGGGAGGCCGATGGTTGTGGTCAGCAACGGAAGCGGAGGCTGTCCGGCTGGCCAGTTGCTGCTGGAAAGCGTCCTGCGCGCGGCGGCAATCCTGGAAAATAACATCCCGCACCGGTTTGTTATGTTTGCGGGGCCGCTGATGCCGGTGGAGGCTTACGAGGGACTGCAAAGACTGGCAGCCGGTCTGCCGAACGTGACTCTTGCACGCTACACGCCGGACCTTGCCGGCTATCTACGGCGAGCCGAACTCTCAATCAGCATGGCCGGATACAACACGGTAATGGATATTTTCTCCACCGGAGTCCGCTCAATGGTTTTCCCTGAGACAACCAATAACGACGAGGAGCAGACACTGCGGGCTCACAAGCTTGAAAAGCTGGGTGTTCTCCGGATGCTCAACCAGGAGCAGCTTGCGCCCGAGCGGCTTGCCCTGGAAATTCGGAAAGGGCTGCGAAGCCAGCGATCGCCGCTTGTCTTGAACGTGTCAGGAGCGGAGAACACTTTGCGCGTGCTTGAAAAACATCTGGCAGCTCGGAGTAACGCTTTTGCGCAGGGCAAGCACATCCCCACATTCCGCGAAGCGGGCTGGCCTCCGACACAGCAACATGAAACCTTTAACGCACCAGAGCAGGGTTCGATATGCGAATAATGGTCTATTCTCACGACACATTTGGCCTCGGCAACATTCGCCGAATGCTGGCCATTTGTTCACATCTGCAGAGATCGATCCCAGACCTCTCGATCCTGATTGTCAGCGGATCGCCAATGCTCCACAGCTTCCGGGTGATGCAGGGCATCGACTACATCAAGCTGCCTTGCCTGAAGCGCAGCCAGGACGGCGACCTGGGCGTGCGCTTTCTCGATCTGGAGTTGGAGGAAATCGTGCGCCTTCGTCGCGAACTGATCCTGGCCACAGTGGTGAGCTTCCGGCCAGACGTCGTGCTGGTGGATAAGAAGCCGTCTGGCCTGGCGGGAGAACTGGAGCCGAGCCTGCGCTACATCAAATGCAACCTGCCGCAGGCGAGAATTCTGCTGGTGTTGCGAGACATTCTTGATTCGCCTGAGAGTACCATTGCAGCATGGAAGGACCGCGGCTACTACAATACTCTGCAATGGTATTTTGACGACATCCTCGTTCTGGGCGTCCCCGAAATCTTCGATGTGTGCGCGGAATACGAATTTCCACGCGTGCTCTGCGAAAAAGTTCGCTATTGCGGTTACGTCGCCCGGCATTCGGCGTTGCAATCCCAGGCCGACGTTCGAGGGGAACTGGGCATCCGCGAAGATGAGAAGCTGATCCTGGTTACCACAGGCGGCGGCGAAGATGGCTACCAGCTTTTGTCGGCTTATGTGGGCGCCGCGGAATTACTGGTGACGCGGTTCAAAATCCGAAGCCTGATTGTTGCAGGGCCGGAACTTGCTCCGGAACGCGCCAGAGCGATTCGTGAAGCGGCGCAGCTCACCTCCGGCGTTCGCATTCTGGAATTCACCAATGACATGCTGAGCTACATGAACGCGGCCGACGTTGTCGTGTCCATGGGCGGTTATAACACCGTCTGCGAGTTGCTCACACTCAAAAAGAGAGCGGTTGTCGTGCCACGCGTGAGGCCGGTGGAGGAACAAAACATTCGCGCCGAGCGAATGGCAAACCTGAACGTCTTTAAGACCATCTTGCCCGACGACCTGACACCGCATCTTTTGCAGCAGGCCATCGCGGAGCAGCTTGCATCTCCGGACAAAAACAACGAACTCATGGGCCGTGTCGATCTCGGTGCGCTTCCACGAATCACCGAGATCCTCATGGAGACCGGACAGTTGGCGCTAAGCGGAAACGCAGGGCTGGAGGCCGAACTTATGGCGGAATGGGCCATGTAAAGGAAAGAATTGATGACCGAAAAACAGAGAAGTCCACGAATCGCATATTTGCTGAAAACCTTCCCGAGGTTATCGGAGACGTTTATCCTGAACGAGATCCTGGGCCTGGAGCGGCTTGGGATGGACATTCAGATTTTTTCATTGAAGCGGCCCGCCGAGGAAGAGCCGTTGCAGTCGGCGCTGGCGGCGGTGAAGGGCAGCGTCACCTACGTTCCGGCGCTGGGGCCGCGGTCAAAGTTCTTCGACGCCTGCCTTGTTGTCTGGGCACATCTCACTCTTCTGCTGACGGACACCCGGCGCTATTTCACCGTCGCGAAGTTTCATTTCGGCCAGCCAGGAAGGCCTCGTATCAAGCACTTTCTGCAGGCCGGATACCTTGTGCGCGCATTGCGCCGCGGCAAGTTTGACCATCTGCACGTGCACTTTGCAAATGTCCCGACTTCCGTGGCGGAAATTGTGCATCGGCTCTCCGGCATCCCCTACAGTTTTACGGCGCACGCCAAGGACATATACCTTACGCCTGGGGCAGAACTGGCGCGAAAGATCAAGGGGGCGAAATGCGTGCTGACCTGCACGGCTTACAACCAGCAGTACCTGGCCAGCCTTGTTCCCGGAGCGACCCCGGTCCACCTTGCATATCACGGCGTGGATGTGATCCGGTTTGGCGCAACGCCGGCCTTGATACAGAAGACAATGGGCGGGACGCCGCTGATCCTGAGCGTCGGCCGCTTTTGTGAAAAGAAAGGTCTCAACTACCTAGTTCAGGCCTGCCGCCTGCTTAAGGATCGAGGACGGGCGTTTCGTTGCGAAATCGTGGGCTACGGCGAGATGCAAGGCATGCTCGAAACGATGATCCAAAAACTCAATCTCGCCGACTGCGTGCGGCTGGCAGGAACCATGACTCACGACCAGCTTGTGCCTCTTTATCTGCAGGCAAGCATGTTTGTTCTTCCCTGCGTTGTCACCGAAAACGGCGACCGGGATGGCATCCCCAATGTTCTGATTGAATCCATGGTGTCTGGTACGCCAGTGATCTCAACCCGCGTGTCAGGCATTTCCGAACTGGTGGAACACATGGAGAACGGACTCTTGGTGGAGCAGCGGAATGCCCAGGAGGTCGCCAACGCCATGGAACTCTTGCTTGCTGACACGAGTCTCCGGCTGCGCCTTGCCGAAAACGCACGTGAAACGGTGCGGCGGAGGTTCACACTCGAAGCCAGCGCGCGGCACGTGTACGAACTTTTGGATTCGGTTATCAATCTGGACAGCTGGCCTGATGCCGAACTGGACAGAAACGTTGCGGTGGCCGCGTCCTGGAGCAGGTTCGCATGACGAAAAAGAAAAGAACAGCACGAGTCTCGATGGGCAGCGCCGTGCGGCTGATCCGCGCGTTCGGTCCCGAAATCGCCAGCGAGAAGAAAATGCTTGGCGCCTCGGCGTTTGCCGTACTCTGCGCGGTAGCTTTGCGGACGCTTGAGCCCTGGCCGCTGAAGTTTATCTACGACCTTCTGTTTCATGCAAAGGAGCACACGTGGTCGGCAATTCTGCTGACTCACCTCAGTCCGCAACTGCTGCTGGCAGTTATGGCTCTGGGCCTGGTGGCGCTCAGGGGTCTCGCGGGAACGGCGGATTACGCCAGTTCGGTCGCCATGGCAGAGGCGACTTCCCGTATCATGGTCCAGATTCGTGACCGGCTGTTCCGTCACCTTCAGAATCTGTCCATCGCTTTCCACAGCCGGAACAAAACCGGCGACCTGCTGACGCACGTCACCTATGACACCGACCGTCTGCGGGAAGTGATTGTCACGGCGCTGGTGCCTTTCCTCACCAACAGCCTGGCCTTGAGCGCCATGCTCGTGGTGATGTTCTGGATGAACTGGCGTCTGGCGCTGGTGGCGCTGCTGGCGTTTCCGGTGGTTTTCTTCGCCGTCGTGCGCTTCACCGAGCGGATCAAGGAAGTCACGCGCATTCAGCGCTCGCGCGAAGGCGCAATCGCAGCGACCACGGCGGAAGCCATCAGTTCCATCCGCATTGTCCAGGCGTTGTCGCTTCAGGACCGGTTCCTGAAAACCTTTTCAGCCGCCAACAACAACAGCCTGCAGGCCGGGACCAAGGCACAACAGCTATCCGCCAGCCTGCAAAGGATGGTTGATCTTCTGGCGGCGATCGCAACGGCAGTGGTTCTCTGGGCCGGCGCGCAATTCGTGATGAATGGGCGTCTGACGCCCGGCGACCTGATCGTGTTTGTCAGCTACCTGCGCGCGGCCTTTAAGCCGATCCGGCAGCTGGCCAAGTATCTGAGCCAGATGGCGAAGGCGCTGGTTTCGGGTGAGCGCATCTTGAATCTTCTTCATGCCGTGCCGGAGATTCAGGACCGGCCGGACGCCCGGCCGGCGCGGCCTTTTGCAGGTTGCCTTCGTTTTGAGAACGTATCGTTCGCCTACGAGCCCGGAAAGTGGGTCCTGCGCGACATCAGTTTTGAAGTAAAGCCAGGGCAAAGAGTGGCTGTGCTGGGGCCGTCGGGCAGCGGCAAATCCACGCTGGCAAGCCTGCTGCTGCGCTTTCACGATCCGGTGGAGGGCAGGGTTCTGATTGACGGCGAAGATATCCGCGACTACAAGCTTGAAACGCTGCGCACTCAGATCAGCACGGTGCTGCAGGAGAGCCTGCTCTTTGCTTCCACCGTTCGGGAAAACATCCTTTACGGAGCGGCGGGCGCCACCAGTGAAGAGATCATGCGCGCGGCCAACATTGCCAACGCACACGAGTTCATTATGCGGATGCCGCAGCAGTACGACACCTTTCTCAGCGAGAGGGGCGCATCATTATCGGGCGGCCAGCGTCAACGCATTGCCATTGCCCGCGCCGCGGTGCGGAACGCGCCCATTGTAATCCTCGACGAGCCAACCACGGGGCTGGATCGCAGAAACGAACTGGAAGTGGGGCTGGCGCTCAAGAAGCTTACGACCCATTGCACGACGCTGTTGATCACTCATACTCCCGAAGAAGCCCAAGATGCCGACCTGATTCTTTACCTTTCTGAAGCCCGCATTGTCGAGCAGGGTACGCACAAAAGCCTTATGGCTCTGGACGGCGACTACGCAGCGCTGTTCCGCCACTCGCCGGAGGTTGCCCGAAAGGAGAGCGCCCTTGCAGTCAATGTCTAATAGCTCGACGCGAGTGATTCTTCTCCGCCACGGCGCCAGCACGTTCAACGTGGCCGGCCGGTACCAGGGATGCTCCGATCAGTCTTTGTTGACGCAAGAAGGAAAAGCCGCTGCCCGGCTGAGTGGCAAACGGTTGAGGTCGGAAAAAATCAAGATCATCATCTCCAGCCCATTAAAGCGTGCAGCTGAGACGGCACGCGAGGTTCGAGCTGTACTCGAACAGAGTGGGGATCGGGTTCCCTTTGTTACAGACGCCAGGCTGCGCGAGGTCGACCTCAAAGACTGGGAGGGCATGGCATACGACAGGGTGAAGCGGGAATTTCCTGCCCAGTTGTCGGCATGGCGGCTGAATCCTTCCGATCTGCGTATGTCCTCGGATTCGGAAGAAGATGCATTTCCAGTGCGGAGCCTCTACCGGCGCACGGAGTCATTTTGGAAAGATCTCGTTGTAGCCTACGCCAACAGGTCTGTTCTGCTGGTGACGCACGGTGGAACGGCGCGGGCGCTAGTCACTTCCACCCTGGGGCTCGGGATCAAGCATTTTCAGCGGGTCCAACTATCCAATTGCGGGATCAGTTGTTTAACCGTTCGGCGTCCCGCTGGCCGGACCAAGCTTGAACTGCTGAATGACACTTCACACCTTACCACGGCACTTCCCAAGCTGAAAGAGGGACGAACCGGAGTCCGCCTTCTGCTGATGACGGCCAACAGCAGCCAATCTGAAGATTACCTTGAACTGTCCGCCGCCCTGAAGGGAGTTGCGATTGACCGGATGTTAGTCCTGAACTCTGTAAGCTCTGCCGCGTTGCCCGTTTTGGATGGCCACTCAGCGGCTGAGCGGGTCTCAGAATCGTGGCTGGAGCGGAACCTGCGGAGAATTATCGAGTCGGCAATGGCGGGGCAGGCCCTGTCGCAGGTTGTAGTGGTGGCTCGAACGAGTGTCGGACGGCGGTTGCTCGAATGCTGCTTGGATCTGCCACCCGGTGTTGGAAGATCACTCGCCCTCAAGAGGATTGGCATTAACGCAATCCACTGGCCTGGGAACGGCGTCCCGCCCGTTCTGCAAGCCATGAATGTTTTTGGAAGAAAGAAGCATTTGACAGGAGGACATTTATGAAAGTCCTGGTTACAGGCGCAGCTGGCTTTATCGGTTTCCACCTTGCCCACCGCCTTCTTCGCGAAGGCTGGCAGGTGTATGGCATTGACAACCTGAACAGCTACTACGATGTTGAACTGAAGAAATCTCGTCTCGACCTCCTTATGGGCAAGCCGGGATTCACGTTTGAAGCGCTCGATCTTGCGGATCGTGAAAACCTGGCACGTTTTGTGACCAGCCACCAGCCGGACCATTTGGTGAACCTGGCCGCGCAAGCGGGTGTGCGTTATTCCCTTGAGAACCCTCTCGCTTATGTCAACAGCAACCTGGTGGGATTTGTGAATCTGATCGAGGCTTGCGTGCACGGCACAAAACTTCGCCATTTTGTCTTTGCCTCGTCGAGTTCAGTTTATGGAGCAAACGTCAGGGTTCCGTTTTCCGTGGACGACCGCGTGGACCATCCCGTATCGCTCTATGCGGCAACAAAGAAGTCTAACGAAATGATTGCTCACTCCTACAGCCATTTGTACGGCCTGCCCGTCACTGGCCTCCGCTTCTTCACGGTTTACGGGCCCTGGGGACGGCCTGATATGGCATGTTTCAAGTTCACCCGGGCCATTGATCGGGGCGAGCCGATCAGGATTTACAACCACGGCCGCATGCAGCGTGACTTCACTTACATCGACGACGTGGTGGAAGGGATCGTGCGCGTGCTGGAGCGACCTCCGGACCACAGTGTCGCGGAAGAGAGCGGTGGAGAAATCCTGAGCAATGCACGGTACAAAGTCTATAACCTTGGGAACCACCAGCCCATTGACCTTTTGACTTTTGTCGAGATTCTCGAGCAGGCGATGGGGCGGAAGGCCATCAAGGTTTTTCTTCCCATGCAGCCGGGCGACGTTCCGTGCACATATGCGCAGACGGATGACCTTTGGCACGATACGGGTTTTCGTCCCTCAACTTCCATCAAGGTGGGTCTGGGCAGATTTGTCGAGTGGTATCGCGAATACTATTCGACCGTAGCAAAAACAGTATGTTTGGCAGAAGTGTAAAACTCCTGGTGCGCAGGCTGGCGTGTGGTTGCGCTGGGGGACAGGCTGGATGCCGAACCAGAAAGTTGTGGAACTGCAGCGCTCGCAAGAACTTTCGGAAGATGCGGATTCCGCCGAAGTGCGTCAGGCCCTGTTCACCACCGGGCGGTGCAAAACTTGCGAGGTGAATGACGCATTTCGGGGTAGCTTCACTAAGAGTTGTGTGATCCCGAAATGGCCCGAGTCCTGTCAACCCCAGTAAATACTCGGCGGCTACGGTGACTCCCGGCCCTGATCAGTGCACCGGATTCCAGCGTCACTGGCCCTGCCTTCACGAACCATGAGGTAACGATGCGAACGAGTGTAAAACTCGGTGTCTTGATCCTGCTCGGCTGCGTCGGCGCGCTTGACTTCTCGCCATCATTGGCAGGACAGCAGATACCGGACGCCGGCAAAGGAAAGGTCAAAGTCGAGACGCGCTTCTATCGCGCAAGCGCGGTTTTCCCGGCCACGAGCTTCGGCACCGGCAGGCTGCCGAGCAAGAAATTGGTTAGCGGAAGTCTGACCAAAATCGTTGGCAACTACGGGCTGGGAGGGAAATGGGCTCTACTCTATCACCTGCGATTCGCCTACTTGGACAAGACAAAGAAGAGTGCGGCCTTTACCGCTTTTGGCTTCCAGGATCAGACGATTGGAATCGAGCGCGGCTTACGACAGGAAGAGAGGTTCTCGGATGCGCTCGACCTCAAATTCGTGTTGCCGACAGGCTCCACATCGAGCGTTCCTCAGCTAGGTACCGGCCACTTCGCCATCGAACCCGATTACGAATTGGGCTTTACACAGAATATAGGCAAGCGGTTTGTCTATGGCGACTTTTCCATCGGGCCGCGGGTGTTTACCAATAGCGGCCTGACGCAGTTACAAACTAGCGCGGAAGTGGGCGGCAGATTCTTTCGGAAGGTGAACGTTTTCGGTACCTTCTTCCTGGCCCGTACTCTGGGTGGGCGAGCGGGGCTTGGGCAGCCAGCGGTCCCTAATGCTTCCGAATTCTACGATCTACTGCGGGCAGGGGGCGGGGTCGAGTTTGCTGGTTGGAAGTCTTTGCGACCAACGATCGCCTACCAGCGGGATGTCGCAGGCCAGGGCATTTACGCCGGCAGCAGGCTCGTGTTCGGATTCACCATCCATTTTAACCGGCGGCCCTATTTTAAACGGAAGTTCTAGCAGGCCGGCCTCCAGACGGAATCAACCCTTCGGAAACTCTTCCTGCCGCTCCACGGCAAGGCGGTTCCACCATCCCCGAGAAAGACACTAAGCGCCAGCACTTGTTCGAAAAGCGAGCTTGTTGTTAAACTACCTATTCAGGAGAACCACAGAACAATCGCGCGGGGCGAAATGTTCGTTTGTCGAGAGGACGTTCATGGCAGAGGAAAAAGTTGAATCTTCGGGGTTCAAAGTCGTTGACCGACGCGCTTTCACAAGTGAGGGCGAACGCAATCCCGGGCGGGCAGAAAAACAGCAGGACAGCCGTGAGTTGGAATCACGCGTTCCCCCAAAACCTGCCGCAGTCCCTCCAGAGGAGCCCGAGAGGGGGGAGTCGGACGCCTCAGAACGGTTTGCCACGCTTATTTCTTATCTGAGCACCACGGCAATGTTTCAGCTTGGCTTATTACCGGGACCGGGCGGAGAATACATCCCGGCCGATCTCGCCAACGCCGGTCGCACCATTGATTTGTTAGAGGTACTCCAGGAAAAAACTCGTGGCAACCTGACACGTCACGAGACCAAGATGCTGGATGACGTCCTTTACGAGCTGCGAATGACCTTTCTTGAAGTCCAAAAGCGGGCACGCAAAAAGAAATGAAACTGACTTTCCTGGGTACCGGCACTTCTACGGGAGTTCCAACTGTCGGCTGCTGCTGCGCAGTGTGCAAATCCCCAGACGAGCGCGACAAGCGGACCCGCCCTTCTTTATTACTTGAATACTCCAGCCGCACTGTGGTGATTGACACGGCGCCCGATTTCCGCGAGCAAGCCTTGCGGCAGAACATCCAAAGAGTTGATGCGGTCGTTTATACTCACGATCACGCCGACCACGTGCTCGGTCTGGACGATGTTCGGCCCTACTATTTCCGGCAGAAGAATCCCATCCCTATCTACGCAGACAAACGATGCATGGACAGCTTGCGCCGGATCTTTACTTATATTTTTGACCAGACCTATCCGTATGGGGGGATTCTGAAGGTTGACCCCCACCTGATCGACGGACCTTTCAATCTGTGGGATATGAAACTTGTTCCTCTTCCCGTATTGCACGGGAACTTGCCAGTCATGGGCTTCCGATTCAATAATGCTGCCTATGTGACGGACTTCAGTACCATTCCGGATTCCACATTGGATTTGCTTAAGGGCTTGGATGTTTTGATTCTCGATGCCTTGCGCCACAAACCCCATCCGACGCATTCGACCATCGAAAATTCTCTGAGTCTGGTAGAAAAGCTCAAGCCAGCCCGCGCGTACTTTACCCACATTGCCCACGAACTGAGCCACGACGAAACAAATGCAAAGCTACCTCCCAATGTAACGCTCGCTTATGACGGGCTGGAAATCGACTTGGATTAACCCATGCGAGTTGTTTGCAACCTCTCGGAATTGAATGAACCCCGTCACGCCAGCGCCGTGACAATCGGCAACTTCGACGGGATTCATCTGGCCCATCGTGAGCTGCTCAGGCGAGTGGTACACTCGGCAAGGGAGATGGGCGGGACTTCCGCGGTGATCACTTTCGACCCGCACCCGGCGCAAGTCCTGGCTCCCGAGCGCGCTCCGAAGATTCTCACACCCCTCGGTCTGAAAACCAGTCTGATTGAGAAAGAAGGCATCGACCTTCTCGTTATCCTCCAATTCAATAGGGAACTCGCCGCACTCTCGCCGGGGGAATTTGCCAACAGGATTCTTGTGGAAAAACTCAGGGCGGCTGTCGTTCACGTAGGATCAAACTTCCGCTTTGGCCATCACCGTAGTGGAGACACTGCTGTACTTGCCGAACTCGGCAGGCAGGGCAACTTCCGCGTCGAAACGTTGCCCATGATCAAGGTTCGCGGGCATCGGATCTCCAGCAGCCAGGTCCGCCTCATGCTGTCTTCGGGTCATGTATCGATTGCAGGTAGGATGCTCGGAAGACCTTATGTGGTCTGCGGGGCCATCACAGAGGGTGAAGGCGTGGGACGCAAACGAACCGTGCCGACTCTCAATCTCAGCCCTGTCGAACAGCAACTTCCGAAAAACGGCGTTTACATCACTCGAACGAGCCTGGGCGGCACTCTGCATAACTCTGTCACGAATGTCGGTCACAAACCCACTTTCGGCCATCACCGGCTGACCGTCGAGTCCTTTCTTCTGGACTTTTGCGGAGAGGTTCAAGAAAAGGAGATGGAGGTTGAATTTTTCTTTCGGTTGCGGGATGAAATCAAATTCCCGAGCGCTGAAGCGCTGAAACAGCAGATCCAACGTGACGTTCAGCGGTCCCTGAAATTCTTTCGCCTGATGAAAAACCTGAGAGGAAAAGGGCCAAATCCCAACCATTCCGCACCCGCCCGAGCGTAAATAATCCGGAGCTGACAGCGCGAGCCTTGCAGCAGTTTCACGCCTGCACAGGCGGCCGACGGTCAGCCCAGGGGCGTGCAGCCTCAAGCTGTGCGGCAAGCCGGAACAACAAGCCCTCGTCGCCAAAGCGGCCAACAAAGTGCGTTCCGACGGGCAGGCCTTCCTTATTCCAGTAGAGAGGAATCGACATTGCCGGCTGCCCTGTGGCGTTGGCAATGGGAGTGAACGGAACGTATTCTACGGCACGATAAAACGCTTCCATGGGATTTTCCGGGGCTGCATCGAACGTTCCCAGCGGTACGGGCGGTTCAGCAAGAGTGGGCGTCAGCCAGATATCGTATTTCTCCATGAAGCGGGCAACCTGGCGGGAGATCCGCTGCAAGGCCATCTGTGCCAACAGATAGGCAGAACCAGTTGTGCCTTTTCCCTTTTCATAGAGCGCCCACGTGAGAGGTTCGAAGGACTCAGGCTTTGGGGTCAGGCCGCTCAGGAAAGCAAAAGCATCAATCCCTGAAGCACATCCCGACACCCATACCGTCGTGAATGCCTGCACCAGCAACTGACCGTTGATACCCGGGTCAGACTCCGTCACTTCATGCCCGAGATCAGCACACAGCCTGGCAGCGTCACGAACCGCCTCCACACAATCAGCATGAATTTTCTGGCCTGCGGGCGAACTCGTAGAAAAAGCAATCCGCAGTTGCCCGGGATCGATTCCAACTTCCTGCGCATAAGGCCTTACGGGAGGTGGCGCCCAATAGGGATCGCCGGGCTCAGGCCCCGCAGTGGCATCAAGCAGAGCAGCACTATCCCTCACCGACCGCGTGACGGCATGCTCAATGACAAGACCACCCATGATGTCGCCCAAATCCGGTCCAAGCGAATTTCGCGCCCGAGTTGGCTTAAGGCCGAAAATTCCACAGCATGAAGCTGGAATGCGGATCGACCCGCCGCCGTCATTGGCATGTGCTATAGGAACAATGCCCGCGGCGACTGCGGTCGCCGAGCCGCCGCTTGACCCACCCGGCGAACGCGTAGGATCCCAAGGATTCCGTGTTGCGCCGAACAGGACTGGTTCCGTGGTAGGAACGATGCCGAACTCCGGAGTGTTCGTTTTTCCTAAAATCACAAACCCAGCCTGCTTCAGCCTGCGCACCAGCTCACTGTCATGATCCGGGACAAAATCGCGCATGAAAGCACTTCCCGAAGCCATGCGTACTCCGGCATAAGACGCCGCCAGGTCTTTCAACAAGAACGGAACTCCGCGGAATGGTCCCCCGGGCAAAACGCCCCGGGCAGATTCCCTCGCCTGCTCGTACATTGGGGTGATCACAGCATTCAGCTTGGGATTCAAATGCTCGACCCGCTTAATAGCGGCATCAACCAGCTCGACTGGCTTAACCTTCTTCTGGCGCACCAGTTCTGCCTGCTCGGTTGCGTCCATAAAGGCAAATTCCTCAAATGTTGACATGGGTTCCTCCTTGCCCTTGGCTCAGGATGGCAAAAGATTAAAGAGCGCCGCGAAGAATTCAGTATCACAGACGAGCAGCGCTTTTGCCAGACTAGAGCCACATGGGAAACTCTGTGAGATCACTCGACCACAAAATTCCGCAGGATCGGTAACTGGTCAGGACTTTCCAGCAAATCCAAAGCGGCACCAATAATCTGATGCTGGAGCTTTCCATCATTCGGCCTGCCCAGCGGATAGCCGAAGGAGAAGGGAACGTACAGGCTCCTCGGCGGCCGAACTTTCCTGGTGATCATTAAGAGCAACGATAGCGATACGGTGGGGATTCCAGTCTTCTCTATAATGCCTGCGATCAGCCCCACGGACTGATTGCACATCGGTCAGGCCGGGACAAGGAAAGCCGCGTCCACATGGTCATCGTAAAGCCTCTTCGCAACCTGCGGCGCGGAATCTGACAGCAGCCTTCCTGGCGCAGTGATTGACCCCATAAAACTGAAATGCCGGTGATTCAACTCCGCGATTTGTCCACGCTCGACAAGCTCTCTGAAGCGGTCGAGTGGAAACACCAGATTCGCATCTTTTCTGACTCCCGCCTGGTCAAAATCGGAACTGCGATGCGCGATTTTCAACTGACGAACGTCAAGGGTATTGGGCAATTCTCGAAAGGAGACGTCACCTCCGCGGAGAGCAAGATCGAACGGATTTTGTTCAGGGAGATGCAACCCGGCGGAAGAAATGATCACGATCTTTGACTGGGATAACGGTTTGGCCAGTCGTCCGCCTGGGGCCCAGTCAAAGGAACGGAACGGATAGGTTTCAACAAAAAGGCGGTGGGTAAGACTTAAATCCTCAAGGCGCGCCATGATGGGAAAGAACCAGCCCGGAGAAGCTCATCTTGAACATAAAGCGAGTCGAAAGGGCAGAAGTGCCATTCCCCTCGCCTACTTCCGTGCCGCCAAGCTGGCTGTCAGGGACCTACTGCAGAGTAACCAGCGGGCTCGAAGGAGAAGATGTTTCCCCCACGTCCTCTACGGCCTCGGATTCCCGACCGGCAGCCTTATCCGCCACAAACCGCTCAATTTCCTCAAGCAGGGCTGGAACAATCTCGTCCTCCTTCACGCGGCGGATGGCCTTCCCCTGGCGATAAATCATTCCGTTGCCACGCCCGGCAGCAACCCCTAAATCAGCTTCGCGGGCTTCGCCCGGTCCATTCACAGCGCATCCCATCACTGCCAGCGAAAGAGGCATCTTGATGTGGGAAGTAGCCTGTTCAATTTCACCCGCAATCTTGAAAAGGTCAACCTCCAGCCGGCCGCAGGTTGGACATGCAATCACGACTGGACCACGGGAACGAAGTTCCAGCGACTTCAGGAGTTCGTATGCCACGCGAACTTCCTCCCGGGGATCGGTAGCCAGTGAAACCCGAATTGTGTCACCGATGCCTTCCGCCAGCAACATTCCCATCCCAACGCAGGATTTTACCGTGCCGGAGAACTGCGTCCCGGCCTCGGTGATTCCAAGATGGAAAGGATAGTCACAGCGCTGAGCCAACAGCCGGTAAGCCGCTACAGTCAGTTTGACGTTCGAAGACTTCAGGGAAATGATCGTGTCGCCAAAGCCCAGGTCCTCGAGGATGTGAACATGATATTCGGCGCTTTCAACCATCGCTTCCGGAGTGGGAAATCCATACTTTTCAAGAAGCCGCCGTTCGAGCGAGCCAGCGTTCACGCCGATTCGAATAGGCACTTTCTGCTCCTGGGCGCGCCGGACTACGGTGCGCACCTTCTCGGCGTCACCGATGTTGCCGGGGTTGATCCGCAGTTTGTCGATACCCGCGTCCAAAGCTATCAGAGCGAATTTGTATTGAAAATGAATGTCAGAAACCAAGACGGAGTCAGGGCACTCCTTGCGGATTTCCTTCAGGGCCTTTGCGGCTTCAATGTCCGGCACCGCCAGGCGCACAATCTCGCATCCCGCCTGCTCCATCTGGTGAATCTGTTCGACAGTTTTGTCAACATTTCTCGTGTCAGTCTTGGTCATCGACTGCACGACAATCGGCGCGTCCCCACCAATCGTGTATCGCCCCACCTTTACCGGCCGCGTTTTTCGCCTTTCGGGAAAATATTCTTTGTCGCTGAAATTCACGATAATCCGCCCCTGCTTGAAATTAACGCAGCGCCACCCTCCTGTGCTCAGGAGGGACGCAATGTCTTCATAATATCGTTATACATCACAAAAACAAAGAGAAGGACGATCAGCACTACGCCAACCTGAATCACCCTTTCCTTGACGGCCAGGCTCAGGTCGCGCCGCATCAGGCCTTCAATCGCCAGCATGAAGATATGCCCGCCGTCCATCACCGGGATAGGCAAGAGGTTAATGATCCCCAACTGCAGGCTGATGAACGCGACGAAGGTCAAAAGGTCTGCGATACCTCGCCGGTAGGCCTCACCGGAGATCTGAGCAATTCCGATCGGTCCGGCAAGAGAACGTGTAGACATCTGGCGCGTCAGAATTTTCGCCAGAACATCGAACGTTTCCAGAAAATACCCGTAGTTGGCTCTCACAGATTGTTCGAATGCCAGGCCCAGCGGCAGCTTGCGAATAATGTACGCGTTTTGCTGGATCACCACGCCAATCCGCCAGGCCTTCGATTCCTCAATGTCTGTGTACACAGGTTTCAGATGGACCTGGAATTCCTTTCCGCTGCGCGATACAGTCAGTTCGTCTTCTCTGCCTTTGCCTTCCCGCAACTTCTGAACAATCAGCGGCCAATAGTAAATGGGGTGGCTGTTAAGAGCTATGATAGTGTCTCCTGCCTTCAATCCCGCCTTGCTTGCAGGCTGACCTGGCTCCACTTTCTCAATCACCAGGGGAAGGTAAGGGTACCAGCCGGCGACTCCCGCGCCGTCCCGGCCTTCGGCATGAGGCGTCAAGCTGGCGCGCATGGTCTCTCCGTCCCGCTTGAACACAATAGGAATCGAATGTCCTGCGCTCGTAAGGACTTTGAACTTCACGTCCTCCCACTTCGGATCCTTAATGCCGCCAAATTGCACAACGCGATCTCCCGGCTGGAGTCCCGCTTCCGCCGCCGCCGAATGAGCCTCCACAGCGCCGATGACGAGGGGCTGATCTTCGTAAGCCGGCTTCTGATAGTGAAACATGTAAAGCCCGCCAAGGACGACAATCGCCAGGACAAAATTCATCATCGGGCCCATCAGAATAATCACAAATCGTTGCCACCTCGGGCACGAAAGGAATTCGCCCGGATCGCCGGTCAGGACGGCTGAAGGGTCATCACCGGCCATCTTGACGTAGCCGCCAAGCGGCAGAACACTCACTCTATAATCGGTTCCTCCGCGTTCAAATCCGAAAAGGCGCTTGCCAAAACCCAGTGAAAAAGTCAAGACGCGGACACCGAACGCTTTTGCCGCCAGGAAGTGGCCGGCCTCGTGGACAAAGACCATCACCCCCAGAACCACGACGACGACAATCGAGTCAGTGAGGAAACTCGAGAACATAGAATGAGCCTTTCTCCTTCCTAAATAACCGTGTGCGGAGGCGCTATCGAACCCACCAATTCACGGGCGTACAGTCGGGCTTCCCTGTCACATTCGAGAACATCTTCCATTGAACTTAGATGACGTTCAGGGGTCTCACGCATCACCTTTTCGATCAAACGCGGAATATCTGGAAAACGGAGCTCTCCCCTGAGAAACGCCTCCACGGCCACCTCATCGGCCGCATTCAGGGCACAGGGCATCCCACCACCCTGCTCTAGCGCAGCCCGCCCCAATTCCAGGCACGGGAAACGACTTCCGTCTGGCTCCTGAAAGTGCAAACTTCTGGCCGCTATCAAGTCCAAAAGAGGAAGATTTCCATTCGAATCCACACGTTCCGGATAGGTCAGTGCGTACTGGATGGGAAGCCGCATGTCAGGAACGGAAAGCTGCGCCATCACCGATCCGTCGCAAAATTCGATCATGGAATGAATGACCGACTCTGGATGAATCAGGACGTCTATCTGCTGCGAGGGAAATCCAAAAAGCCAACGGGCCTCAATGATTTCGAGGCCTTTATTCATCAGGGTTGCGGAATCAATGGTGATCCGCCCGCCCATTTTCCATACCGGATGATTCAGCGCCTGATCCGGAGTGACCGTCTCCAGTTGTTTGGGAGGGGTTTTGAGGAAAGGCCCGCCTGATCCCGTCAGGATCAACCGCCGTACCTCCTGGTGAGAACCGCTTCTCAGGCATTGATGAATCGCGCAGTGCTCGCTGTCAATGGGAAGAACATCGACCCCGCGTTCCTGTGCCGTGCGCGTAACCAGTTCGCCCGCCACCACCATGACTTCCTTGTTGGCAAGCCCGACCGCTTTGCCGGCACAGATAGCTTGGTACACCGCCACGAGACCGGTTGTACCGTGTGAGGCGGCTATTACAAAATCCACCTCGGGATGGGTAACGGCCTCAATCTGGCCCGCCGTCCCGGCAACAATCCGGACGCTTCCCTGGAATCCCCGGGCCCGGAGCCGGCTATGTAGCGGAGCAATGGATTCGGCCTGGGCCACGACGGCAACAGAAGGGCCAAATTCCATAATCTGCGCCGCCAGCACATCAAGATTTCTGCCGGCGGAGAGAGAGATCACACGAAACCGGTCTGGATGCCCCCTGACAACGTTGAGGCAATTCTGACCAATCGAACCCGTCGCGCCCAGAATGCACAATCCCTTTGTCAATGCCAAAAGTCCTTCAGATTCCATACCAACCACAAAGTTGGGGCGGCAAACAAGAGACTGTCAATCCGGTCAAGCATTCCTCCGTGTCCAGGAAGAATCGTTCCAGAATCCTTCAGATTGGCAGCCCGCTTGAGGGCAGATTCCACGAGGTCGCCTGCCTGCCCGGCCAGGGCCACCACGCCTCCTATCAGGATAACTGTTTTTTGGCCGTCTGTCTGCCAAAACCAATGTGAAAACCCCCACGCCACCAGAAAAGCTCCAACAAATCCCGCAAGCGCACCCTCAACTGTTTTCTTCGGTGAAATGACTTTTGCGAGTGGAATGCGCCCGGCCGTGTGGCCAACTGCATAGGCAAACACGTCCTGTGCCCAGACGACCACAAATAGTAAGGCGGTCAAACGCCAACCGGTTGCTGGATTGCCAAATCTCAATGGAATAATCCACGAGAAGGCAAACCCGACATAGAAAATGCCCAACATCGTGGACCCCAGTGCCGCCGAGTAGTTCTTCAGGTCAGAAATGGCCGTGAGACCGGCAAGGGGAATTGCCAGGACAATCAACAACAGGAGGGAAGACTCGCTGGGAATAATCCTGTGCAAATCAGCAACCTGACCTAGACAAAGCAACCCCGCACCGACATACCCCATCCAGGGCCAGCCTTCAAGGCCCGCCTCTCGGCTGATGTGGAAATACTCGTGGAGGCTGACCTCGACGGTCACCAGGACCGCCAGAACAAACAGCCACTCATGCTCCTGGACGATCAGGTACGCAACCGCAAGTGCCAACGGCAATCCAGTTAGGATCCGTCGCTTCATGGAAACACGTGACAGGGCTTCAAAAGAATTCCGGCAAACGGATTAGAGCAAACCGATTGCCGCAACTTCAGGCTAGTCCGCCGTAGCGGCGCTCCCGCTTTTGGAAATCAATAATGGCCTTGAATAACTCGCGCTGCGAAAAGTCCGGCCACAAGACGTCGGTCACCCAGAGTTCACAATAGGCAACCTGCCACAAGAGAAAATTACTCAGGCGCATCTCTCCACTCGTCCGAATCAGCAGGTCTGGGTCGGGCAAGTCGCGAGTGTAGAGATGCTGGCTGAAGGTCTGCTCAGTAATGGTTTCCGGGTCCAGCGTGCCGTCTTGCCGCACCTTCGAAGCCAAACTCCTGACAGCATCGATCAGTTCAGCCCGGCCACCGTAGTTCAGAGCAAGCGTCAGTCTCAGCCCGGTATTCGATTGCGTCTTTTCAATCGTTTCATGGAGGTCATGCTGCACGGGTTTCGGCAGGCTTTCGATTCTTCCAATGGCGCCAAACCGGATGTTATTCCGATTCAGTTCTGCAATCTCCTTCTTCAGATATTCGCGCAGCAATGCCATCAGCAGCTTGACTTCTGTTCTTGGCCTCTTCCAGTTTTCCACAGAAAAAGCGTACAAGGTAAGGCAAGGGACTCCCAGGCGGGCGCAACTTTCAACTACCTGGCGCACCGCCCTGATGCCTGCGCGGTGGCCGGAAATCCGGGGCAGATGCCGCTTCCGCGCCCATCTCCCATTGCCGTCCATGATCACAGCAATGTGCCGCGGCAGCCGTTCAAGATCGATTTGCGAACGTAAATCCGTGCTTGATGCTCCGGTTTTCACAGCGGACCCGTCACCCCGGAAACCATTCACTCAAAAGTTAACAAACTAGCACAGGAGTGCTGTCACTTCAACTACGTCCGTCACCGCCCAACTCCCCACCTTGTTTCCGGAAAACTCTTTGGATGGAAACGGCGCGTCCGGATTCGGCATCAGCCTCCACCAGGACCCCGCAAAGCTGGACGTCCCCCTTGGCGACTTCAAATCTTTCGGGCAGCTGGCTGAGAAACTTCCTGACGGCAATATCCTTGTCGATTCCGATCACCGAATCAAAGGGGCCGGTCATTCCGAGATCTGTAATGTATGCAGTTCCGCCCGGCAAGACTTTTTCGTCCGCCGTCGGAACGTGTGTGTGACTTCCCACCATCGCCGTCACTCGACCGTCCAGGTACCAGCCCATTGCCAGCTTTTCGGACGTGGCCTCGGCGTGCATATCCACAAAACGTATTTTCACAGACTCCGGAATGGTCTCCAGCAGGGCGTCCACGGTTCTGAAAGGACAATCGATCGAAGGCATAAAAACCCGGCCTTGCAAGTTGATCACCGCGTATTCCAACCCCCGTTGCGTCCTCCCCACAAACATTCCCCGCCCTGGAACCTGGGGCGGATAGTTCGCCGGCCGCAGCAATGGGCCATCAGCATGTTCAGCCAGGTAAGTGAAAATTTCCTTTCTGTCCCAAATGTGGTTGCCCGTGGTCAGAACGGAGATACCAAGCGCGACCAGTTCGTCCACCAACGGCGGTGTGATGCCGAAGCCCGCGGCCGCATTCTCACCGTTGGCAAAAACCAGGTCCGGCGCATACTCGGACACCAGCTCCGGCATGCGTTCTTTCACAACTCTCCGTCCGGGCCTTCCAAAAATATCGCCGATATAGAGAATTCTTACTGTGTCCTGCAAAATCTTCCTGTAAACACCGGCATAGAATGAAAATCACTGCCGGCTGGAAAACAATGTATGTTGTGGGGCGATTCGGGAATGTCCCGAGGGCTTCAAACCGCCGGCTTCAGCCAGCGGTCCAGCGCCGCCTTGTACTCGGCCACCTTCTGCTCAACCTGTTGGGTGGTCGCCTCGTATTTCGCTTTCATTTGATGATATTCGTCGGCAATGTTGAGGGCCGCAAGCACAGCTACCCGTAACGAGTCCACGTTGTGGCTGCGCGTCGCGATCGATCGCATCTTGCCGTCAACATACTTTGCAAGTTCTTCAAGGTATTCTGGATTGAGACTGCCTTTGACGTGGTACTCCTGATCGTAGACTTCGATTCGGATGGGCTCCGGTGGAATGGCCAAGTTCCTCCTTCCCGCCATCTGCAGCTCCCCGCGTACAGCGTGGCATTCAGCAAACTTCCAGCTATTATTCCGTGTTGTTCGAGTCTGTCAACTGTTCGATTTGGTTCAGAAGCTTCTCGACTCGAATCCGAACTTCCTCCCGCTCACGCCGCAGCGCCTGGATTTCACGCTGCATTGCCTCCAAGCGCTCCTGGCTGCCGCCAGTGTCGTGTTTCAACTTTTCAAAAGCTTCCTCAATATCCCGCTTTTCGGCGATTGCGCGTCTAAAAACCTCGCCCGCCTTTGCCAACTTTTCCTCCAACTGCTGGAAACTCTCGTTCAAATCCATCGCTTTTGGCTCCATTGCCAGCCCTCTATCATTTATGCCCGAATTTGAACCCCCATCGGTTCAAAGGCTTCGATGATTCGTCGGCATGCAGTTTCAATTTCTTCGCTTGCCAGCGTATGGGTCGGGCTTTGAAAAGTGATACGTAATAGAAGACCTATATGACCGGCAGGAATTGTGCCTTCCGGGAGCTCCTTGGCCCCAGGGAGGTGTCGTTCAACCAGCATCAAGGTCTGGATTTCTTCGATGCCAAGTCCCTGAACAGCTTCTTCCAGACGCCCATACGCAGTGCTCCCGGGTACAATCAGCGAGAAGTCCCGCTCGACCGGAGGAAACTTCGAAATCGGTTTGAAACTGCGCTGCCGCAAGGGAACGTTCAGAAGAAGATCCAGATCCATCTCAGCCAGCCAGACTTCCTGGCGCAACTTGTAACCACGCGCGAGATCCTCGCGCAGCCGGCCCAGGGTAGCAACGGTTGATTCGCGTGCAACGAACCTGCCTGCCAAGCCTTCCTCAAGATAAGGGGCGCCCGAGGGCTCAAACTTGAGTCCCCCAAGATCAAAATGGTGCAGAAGCTCTTCAAGATCGCCCTTTAGATCAAAAAAGTCGGCTTCCTTTTCCGTACTATGCCAGGTTCCAGCCCGGCGATTTCCGGTTGCGGCCAACACCAGAGCCCGACGTTCATCTGGCAGACCCTCTTCCCGCGCGCTATAAATCCTTCCTATTTCAAAAAGTCGAAGATTGCTGCGATAGCGGTCGAGGTTCCACTTCAGAGTATGGATCAAGCTTGGAACGGCAGAAGAACGCATGGCAGAAGCGTCCTGGCTAAGGGGATTGGCCAGGACCACGGGCGGACGGTCGGTGAACCAGGAGTTCTCTTCCGGGTCAATCATCGCTGAAGGAATGGTTTCGCGGTAGCCGAGCGCGACAAGGGTGTTGCTGATCTCAAGTTCCTTGTTTCGCGACTGGTCGGTCGCGAGCCGCGGCGGAGCCGGTCGCACCCGGGTGGGCAACCGGTTGTAGCCATGGTGCCGCGCCACCTCCTCGATGAGGTCGACCTCCCGCTCCACGTCCAGACGAAACGAAGGGGGAGTTACGCGCCACCCGTCGGTGCCGCGCCGCTCAACCTTGAAGCCAAGCGTGCGAAGGACCCGCTCGGTTTCTTCCCACGAAACTTCCGTGCCGAGGATGCGCCGGATCTCGCCGCGTCTCAATTCTATGTAGTTTCGGTGTTTCAGGACCGGGTAGACATCCAGCATTCCCCGCAGGATCTCGCCCCCTGCAAGCTCCGCAATCAGGAGCGCGGTGTGGTCCAGTGCCACAGGGGCCATTTCAATATCCGCCCCGCGCTCGAAGCGATGTGAAGCTTCGGTATGCAAGCCCTGGGATTTTGACGTCCGCCGGACGGAAACAGGTTCGAACCAGGCGCTCTCCAGCAACACCGTGTGCGTGTCGGAAGATATCTCAGACTCCTCGCCGCCCATTACGCCCGCCAGAGCAACTGGACGCAACGCATCCGCAATCACCAGATCGCTCTGGCCGAGCGTTCGGTTCACACCGTCCAGTGTTCGCAACTGTTCCCCAGCGCGCGCTGTCCGGACGATGACTTTGCGCCCTGACAGACGGACGAGATCAAAGGCGTGGAGCGGCTGGCCCAATTCCATGAGCACATAATTAGTAATGTCGGCGACGTTGTTGATGGCCCGTTGACCCACCGCCTCCAGCCGCCGCACCAGCCAGTCCGGCGAGGGCTTCACATCCACACCCTGGATCACCCGCCCGCAATAACGTGCGCACAACTCCGGATTCAGAATCTCAACGGAAGCCTCAGACGCGGCAGTTCCACCGATCCCTTTGCAGATAAACTCCAGTGGCTTCAACCGCCTGTGGTAGATCGTGGCCACTTCCCGCGCAACGCCGTAATGGCTTAAGCAATCGGGCCGATTGGTGGTGACTTCAACTTCGAAAACCACATCGTCCCCCACCGTCTGGAAAGACTCTACATTCAGCCCCACGGCGACAAGGTCCATCTTCATCCGGCGCGCGTCCACTGGAACATCTACGAACTCTTTCAGCCAGTTCAGGGAAATTTTCATTGGTCCAGTCTTCTGGGATATGCCGTACAGTGCCTTTCAAATTGCGGGGACAACTCAGAATCCCAGTGCAGGAACCTCTGCCGGGACTTCCTCAACCCCAGAGCAGCCCCTCGTGCCTGCAGCGAATTTCATGCCATCAAAACTGCTCCAGAAACCTCACGTCACCCTGCTGGAAAAGCTGGATGTCATTGATGTCATACTTCATCATCGCGAATCGCTCCACGCCCAGCCCAAACGCCCAGCCAGAGTATCGCTCCGGATCAATGCCCCCGTGACGCAGCACTTCCGGATGCACCATCCCGCAGCCCATGACTTCAACCCAACCGCTCTCCTTGCAGACTCTGCAGCCCTCTCCGCCGCAAAACACACAACTGATCGCCAGCTCGCCGCTGGGTTCTGTAAAAGGAAAGAAGCTGGGGGAAAAGTTGGTTTTGATCTTGTCTCCGAAAAATTTCTTGGCGAAGTAATCGAGTGTTCCTTTCAGATCCGCAAAGCTGATGTCCGTGTCAACCGCCAGACCTTCCACCTGGTGGAACATGGTGGCATGGGTCGAATCGGGATTGTCGTGCCGGTATGCCTTTCCGGGACAGATGATGTAAAGGGGTGCGCCATGCTTCTCCATAGCACGAATCTGCACTGGAGAAGTATGAGTACGCAATACAGTCTCAGAATTGACATAAATCGTGTCCCAGTCATCGCGCGCCGGGTGGCTATCGGGGATGTTGAGTGCATCAAAGTTGTAATAGACCGATTCAATCTCCGGTCCCGACTCAATCGCAAAGCCAAGCTTCAGGAAAATGTCCTCGATTTCCCGCATGACCCGGGTGACGGGATGAATCGAGCCCAGTCCACACCGGCTTACAGGCAGCGTCAGGTCAGGACGAGAAAGGCCCGTTGTGGCGGAAGGATGTCCAACATCAAACTGAGCAGCAACAGTGGGCGGACGGGCCACGGCGTCACGACCAGACAGATCTTGAAGGAGGCTCTCGGTATCAACACACTTCGCATGCTGGCGAAGTTCATTGAATGCGCGGCCCACGGCAGGCTTCAGGTTCTTCGGAGCCGTTTTCAGCCAGTGCTCGTCGATCAGGGAGACAATCCCGCCCTTGCGCGCGAGCCAGCGATCTCGCAATTGTTTGGCCATCAGGCCTCGTTCACGTTCGCTGGACGCGTCCTGCACCATTAACGCCTGCCGCTCTCCATTCAAAGCAGCGGTGACCTCGGCAAAAAGTTCACCGACGATCTCGGGCGTCTTCACACCCAAGTCTTTCAGCGTTTTACTGGTTTTTTCGTCAATCGACATCCGGGACCGCGTTTGCACAAGTTAAAGGGGAGTCCGGCGATCAGCTTCGTATCCGGAAATTGTTTAGCCCGCCTTCAAGGCAGTCTTAACCCGGCCTGCAAGCTCAGCAAAGGCTGGCTGGTCAAGAGCTGCCATATCGGCAAGAGCCTTGCGGTCAAGCTGGACACCCAGCTTCTTCATTCCGTGGATGAACTGGCTGTAGGTCAGGTCGTTTTGCCGTGCAGCCGCGCCAATCCTGACAATCCAGAGACGGCGAAAATCCCTCTTCTTGCGCCGACGATCGCGATAGGCAAAGCGCCCCCCACGGTCGGCAGCTTCCTTCATAAATTTGTAAAGCTTGCTCTTTTTGAGGAAGTACCCTTTGGTTAGCTTGGCGAGTTTCTTTCGCTGGGCGCGGCGCACAGTTCCGCGCTTGACTCTTGGCATGGGTTTGCTCCTTTCAGAGAATTTCGGGGCAGCAAAGGCACCCTGCCCTTGGCCTTTCCGCACCCATCAAAGCAAAAAAACTACGTCCGACAGAGGCCCTATTATAGATCAGAAGCTCCACTGCCGGAAAGTTCCCAACGAGAAAATGTCCCGCTGCATTTCAGGAGAGACTGCAAACGACGACGCCCTTTAGAGATACAGCCTAAAACCCCGCTTCAGCGGCGTCCGTCCTAACCGCACCATGGGCTTGGCACATCCGGACCCACGGTCTTGCGCTTCTGTCGCAGGAGGAGCCCCTACCCGGCTGCAAAATTCCGCTTAGCCACCGTAAGGCAGCATCGCCTTCACGTGACGGACGTCGGCATCCGCAATCACGGACGAGCTACCCAGCTTCCTTTTGCGCTTCCTCGTCTTCGAAGTCAGGATATGGCGCGCACCAGCGTGTCCGCTCATCACTTTGCCGCTGGCAGTCAACTTGAACCGTTTGGCTGCGCCCCTGTGCGTCTTCAGTTTCATCCTTGCCAAAGCTACCCTCCTGAGGTTTCATGCACCGGCGCAGGCTTCGCCTTCTCCTGCGGCTGTTGCTCCCGAGATTCAGCAGAACGTACGGCCGGCTTGGCGGATTTGGCCACGGGCTTCTTAGGAGAAAATATGGCTGACAGGTTAGGCCCTTCCTGCCTTGGGCCGATCTCCAACTGCCCGATCTCGCCCAGATCTTCTGCCAGCCGCCTCATCATTTCCCAGCCAAGATCGCGATGAGCGTTTTCGCGCCCGCGAAATGTGATAGCAGCCTTGACCTTGGATCCTTCCTTCAAAAACTCAATGATGCGATTCCGCTTGGTCTCAAAGTCGTGCACCGAGATGCGCGGACGCATCTTAACTTCCTTCAATCCGGCTGCCTTTTGATGCTTACGAGCTTCGTGTTGGCGCTTGCTCAGTTGGTACTGATATTTTCCGTAGTTGATAATGCGGCAAACAGGTGGGTTCGCCTGAGGCGCCACTTCCACCAAGTCAAGACCTTGCCCCCGGGCGATCTTCAAGGCCTCAAACGGCGGCATCACCCCAACCTGTTTCCCATCCTCGTCGATCAGGCGAACTTCCCGGGCGCGAATTCTTTCATTGACTCGTACGTAATTCCCGCTGATAAATAGCCCCCCTCGTCCATCGGACCATCATAAGCCAAAGTAGTTTAGATGCTTCTTGCTTTCAGGAATGTGTATGTTCCCTTATCCACTATGTGAAGCTTACCATTTATTAGCTCGCGTGTCGATAAGTTCTTGAAGATAAGATATAAACTCCCCAACTGGGCGAAACCCGGAATCACCAGTGTCCCGTCGTCGCACAGCCACCCCTTCCCGCTGCATCTCCCGATCTCCCACAACCAGCATAAAAGGAATTCGTTGCAGTTGGGCATCGCGGATCCGGGAGTTCAGCTTCTCGTTCCGGTCGTCAAGTTGCGCACGAATATGCGCCTGCGACAATTCCTCCGTGACTTTGCGTGCGTAATCGATGTGCTTTTCGCTGATCGGCAACACGGTCGCCTGCACGGGCGAGAGCCAAACGGGAAAAGCTCCCGCGTAGTGCTCGATCAGAACGCCAAAAAACCTTTCAACGGAGCCCAGCAGCGCCCGATGCACCATGACAGGGGTGTGGGGCTTTCCGTCCGCAGCCGTGTATTCAAGTCCGAAACGCCTCGGCAGGTTAAAGTCAAATTGGACCGTCGTCAACTGCCAGGGCCGGCCAATGGCGTCCACCAGCTTAATGTCAATCTTAGGGCCGTAAAACACTGCTTCGCCCGGCATGTATTTGTATGGAATATTCATCCGCCGGAGCGTGTTGATCAACCCCCCTTCGGCCAAGTTCCACTCTTCAACAGTACCCGCGTATTGCTCCGCGTGTTGCGGGTCGCGTGCGGAGAGTTCCACTTCATAACGATCAAACCCGAAAGTCTTCAGCACCAGAAAAGCGAACTCGATACAGCCTTGGACCTCGCTTTCGAGCTGCTCTGGCATGCAAAAGATATGCGCATCGTCCTGTGTGAAACCACGCACTCGCAACAGGCCGTGCATCACTCCTGAGCGCTCGTAGCGGTAAACTGTGCCGAGTTCCGCCAGGCGCATAGGCAGTTCGCGGTAGCTGCGCCGCCGGTCCTTATAGATTAGGATGTGGCCCGGGCAGTTCATGGGCTTGAGCTGGTAACGGTCGTTTTCCACTTCCATCGGCCCGAACATGTTTTCGCGATAGAAATTCGCGTGGCCGCTCGTCTCCCATAAATGGAGCCGCATGGCGTGGGGCGTATAAACCATGTCGTAACCATGCGCGATGAGTTCATTGCGCAGCCAGTCTTCAATCTCTTTGCGAATAATGCCGCCCTTGGGATGCCAGAAAATGAGTCCTGGACCGGCGTCATCCTGAATACTGAACAGATCAAGTTCTTTGCCAAGCTTCCGGTGGTCGCGTTTCTTGGCCTCCTCAATCCGGGTTAGAAAATCATCCAGTTCTTTCCTGGAAAAGAACGCAGTACCGTAAATCCGCTGCATGGGATGGGAACTTTCGTCGCCCTTCCAATGCGCACCCGCAACGCTCAGCAGTTTGAAGGCCTTGATTCGCCCGGTCGAAGGAATATGCGGGCCGCGGCAGAAATCCAGAAACTTGCCTGTCCGATACGCGGAAAAAACCGGCTCCGCTTTTTCGCGGATGAGTTCGCACTTGAGGAACTCGCCCATGCGGTCAAAGACCTTAAGGCCTTCTTCTTTGGGGAAATAAACCCGTTCGTAAGGCAGGTCGGCATCGGCCAGTTCCTTCATCTTGGCCTCGATCCTGGCAAGGTCCGCTTCAGTAAAGGGCTTTTCCCGATAGAAATCGTAGAAAAATCCGGTATCGGTCGGAGGCCCGATGCCGGGATGTGCATCAGGAAAAAGTTCAAGAACCGCGGCCGCCAGTAGATGTGCAGAAGAATGCCGGTAGATCGTCAAGCCTTCCGGCGAATTGGGAGTAATCACCAGAAACTGAGCGTCGGTTTCCAGAGGTGCGGTAAGATCCACCAGGCTGCCGTCTACCTTAGCGGCAAGCGCAACCTTCGCAAGTCCGGCTCCAATCGACTGAGTGACCTCGCGCGCAGTCGTTCCCTGCGGAAACTCTTTACTGGTGCCGTCAGGCAGCGTAACTTTAACGTTTCCCATTACTTAGAAGTTCTCTCCAATAAAGGTATAAACCGTTACGATAGCAGAGACATTTCCAGCCGGTCAAACCAATTCGCGCGCTGGGACTCGCCAAGGCGCGTGACCTTCACCGGAAGCCACCAATAAGAGAGGTCTCCGAGGGTTTAATTCTGAGAAGAGCGAAAAATCTCTCCCCGGACTTAGACACGTCGCAGAATGCTGTTTCTCAAAATGATAAGCGGGGTGGTTTTCGGCTTCCCCTCAAGGGCTCTACGTCCAGGGGAAAAACCCGGGAAGAATTTATGATGCCGGTCCGCGTGCGGGAGCTTCCGACAATCGCAAGACCGGAAGAGTTATGTGAGGCGCCACAGCATTCAGCTCGAGTGCGCCAGCATTAGTTGGCCGGAACAATCCGTAAGTCGAAGAAACACCAAAGTCAAGGAACCGTTGACGCACCGACCGGATGGTCTCATCCGGATTTGTATGGCTCAATATCCCGATGGCCGGTCCTGATCCGCATACGAAGACTCCCATCACCTGGTCCGCACGGATTTTGAGCACCTCTTCCAGGCCCGGCACAACTTTCTGGCAGGAAGGAGGCCGTATCGGCGGCAGGTTCGCCCCAGCATTTTTCTTTGGCCGGGTGAAGATGTCTGCAAGCACACGAGCACGATCGAGATTGTCGGATTGATCCTGGCCCGCCACGCCTGCCTGCCTTTGAGTTTCAGTATTGGCAAGGCCCGGCTTCGATTCTGGAGTGACCACGCTCAAGATGAAATCTCCAGGCACGAACGTCCTGCGCAGGACAGAGTACTGTTGCGATCCTGAGCAGGCAACGAATCCGCCGCGCCACGCAGCGTACAGATTATCCAATCGGGATTCGTAGAAGCGCGCCAACTCGAAAAAGGTCTTCTCATTAAGCCGGAGAGCGTACAGGCGATCCGCTGCAATCAGTCCCGCCAGCACCGCCGCAGTGCTCGAGCCCAGTCCTACACCCACCGGTATGGAGTTGTAGATTTCGAAGTCCGCTCCCATGAATTCCAGTCCCCGCAAGTGGAGCGCGGCTTCCATCGCCCGAACGACCAGGTTGGATCTATCTCGTGGGATGCGTTTGCCGTTTTCTCCGAAATATCGAATGCCCACACGGCCATCCGTCCTGGGCGTTACCTTGACATTAAACATGGCATCAATCGTTAGCGCCGCGCAGTCCATGGCGCCTCCGAAATTCCCCACGGACCCGGGTACCTTCACCAAAAGGGAAAGCGGTTTCATGACTTTTATCCTTATCTATGAAGGATAAGCGTCCTGTCCCTCAGTTGTGAAATTCGAAATTTTTATGCAGTAGATAGAGGCAACTTATGCCGGTTGGGCGCTCTACCGAACAGTGTTCAGCACCCGCGTCGATCCAAGGCCGGAGGGGGATCTGGCACCAATTTCTTGGCGACATCCGCAAAAAGTCGTCCCATCAGGTAACTGGAGTCGTTAGTCAACCAGCTCAAAAGAAGTGGAGATATCGATCGCAGCCTTAATCGAACGTGCGACAGGGCAACGCTCGGCGTGGATGGCATGCACGCGCTCAATCGTCTCGCGCTGGGCATCCGGAGCCCGCAGCTTGTAATGCGCGTGGATGCGGCGGATGACCAGAACGTTTCCGTCTAGTTCGATTTCACCGGTGATTTCCGAAACCAGCCTCCCATTGCTGGCGTCAATTTGGCGCGCTTCCAGCGCACCGCCAAAAGTGCCGGTCAGTCACCCGCCTGTCGCCGCAACAACATAGTCAAGAGTCGTCGCACGAGGTGGAAATTTGTCAGGAGGGACCTTGTAGTGCTCCGCAACTTCGGAATGGACGCCGAACAAGACGGGGTCTTTTTCGGCGGGAAGATAAGCAAGCCGAAGGGGACCGACTTGCCGTTCAATACGAACCCTTGATGTGTAAGTAACCTTAGGATTTTCCAATTCGTTTGGCCTCATCGAAGCAATTCTTCAAGTTTCACGGCCTGATCCGTTTTTTCATCGCGGTACTTGATAATGATGGGCGCATATAGAGAAAGCATCCAGTCTTTTCCACGTCCCCGAGTCACCGCGCGGGCTCCGGGAACTACCACTGCTCCTGAAGGGATCATCAACGGGCGATCCCCTTCACGGCGATAAACCGTCTCTCGGACAAGGTCATAGACCGGCGTGGAACCCGTCAAAATGGTCCCTGCGGCCAGCACCGCTTCCTTGCCCACTAAGGTGCCCTCGTAAACTCCGCAATTCCCCCCGACCAGAACATCGTCCTCGATAATCACCGGCAGCGCGCCCACCGGTTCCAGCACTCCGCCGATCTGCGCCGCCGCGGACAGGTGGCATCGCTTGCCGATCTGTGCACAGGAACCAACCAAGGCGTGGGAATCGATCATCGTTCCATCGTCTACATAGGCACCTGCATTCACGTACATCGGTGGCATACAGGTCACGCTCTCACCAATATAGCAGCCGTCGCGGATTGATGATCCGCCCGGAACCACCCGCACGTTCTGATCCGCCGGAATATGCTTCAGCGGATATGTTTGTTTATCGCGAAACTGGAAACTTGTCGGCGGCATTTCCACGACCTGCCCAATCCGAAATCCTAGCAGGATGCCCTTCTTGACCCAGCCGTTCACTTTCCACCCAGTGGGTGAGCGGTCATCAGGCTCGGCGGCACGCACATGCCCTTCATTCAGAACCTTCTTAAATTCCTCGAAGGCAGTGAAATATTCCTCTCCGTATTGATCCGACTGCCGCTCAAAAAGCTCTTCGATCTGACTCTGAAGATTCATAAGCCCTTTCCCAAAGCTACAAGCCCTCTCTGTGCTCTCTGTGGTCGGAGTGAGGACCTAAACACAGAGGCCACAGAGATCCTTTGTGTTCTCCGTGCGAACCCTTGCCCGGCACATAGAACACAAAGAAATGTTCTGGATGCGGCCCAACCCCTTCCAGCTACGAACTTCAGTTTGTTGGATTTTCCCGCCGCCCGCCACCAAACTCGTGCCCCCAAAGCGGTCACACCTTTTGAGTTTGAAGCAACCCTTCCGCAACCAGCGCAGATTCCAGTTTGGCGCGATTTTCGGGCTTCATCGGGCACATTGGCAGCCGGTAAACTTCTTTGATTTTGCCCATCATGGCCAGCGCGGCCTTCACCGGGATAGGATTCGTCTCGATGAAATTGGCCTTCATCAGAGGAAGGAGCTTGGCGTTCAACTTCCGTGCGTCGTCATATTTTCCGTCAAGCAGAAGGTGGACCAGCTTCGTTATCTGCTTCGGAATTTCATTTGAAACGACGGAGATCACTCCCGCCCCACCCAGCGCCATCAGCGGGAACGTGAAAGCGTCGTCTCCGGACAGCACTTTGAAGCTCGGAGGGACCACCCGCAGGACTTCCATCTGCTGAGTAATACTGCCTGAAGCTTCCTTGATGCCGATGATGTTGGGGATCTGGGCCAGGCGGGCCACCGTCGCCGGCTCAATGTTTGACGATGTTCGCGAGGGCACGTTATAGAGAATCACCGGCAACTCTGTCGACTCGGCAATCGTCCTGAAATGCTGGTACAGGCCTTCTTGAGTCGGCTTGTTGTAATAGGGAGCAACAGAAAGGATTCCCTGGACACCCAGAGCCTGGATGTCCTGCACCAGGCCGCAGATTTTTCTGGTATTGTTTCCGCCCGCTCCCGCAATGACGGGAACTTTTCCGTTGGCTTCCTGGGTCACCACGCGAATCACCCCGAGATACTCTTCGTGCTCCAGCGTGGGAGCTTCCCCCGTGGTTCCGCACGGGACCAGGAAGTCAACGCCCTCACTGAGCTGAAATTCAACCAGGTTCCTGAGCGCGTCGACGTCCAGAGTGCCATCATCTGAAAAAGGAGTTACCAAGGCCGTGCCGCAGCCTCGAAGATCCAAGCTCATAAAGCCTCCTTCGAAGACAAGTGGTTTCCATGGAAAATACGATTATAAAAGACAAGGTTCGCTGCCGCTACTGCTGTTCTTGCAGAATTTGATCAAAGGGGAACATCCCCTTCCTGCCAACTATCCAGCGGGCAGCATAAAGCGCCCCCTCGGCAAATCCCTGGCGGCTGCGAGCATTGTGCCGGACAAGCACCGTGTCGCCTTCGGAATCAAATCCCAACTCGTGCATCCCGGGAATGTAACCACCGCGAATGCTGGAGGTAGGAATCTCGCGGGAAGGCAAGCACCTTTGAACGCGCCGCTTCAGTTCGAGCGCGGTGCCCGAGGGCGCATCCTTCTTGAATTTGTGGTGGGCTTCGACGATGTAGGGTTCGTACATCGGATAAGAGGCGAAAATCTCTGCGGCCGCGCGGGCCAGCCGGTAAAAGAGCTGTACGCCGATCGAAAAGTTGGCTGCATAGACGAGGCCGACTCCGTTCTTCTCGACAATCTGCTTCACTTCCGCAAGCCGGTCATTCCAACCCGTAGTTCCGACCACAAGGTTGACACCCAGGCCGGCGACGCGGCGAAGGTTATCAACCACGACATCGGGGGCGGTGAAGTCGATAGCAACGTCGATACCGCGGAAATTTTCTTCCGTGATGGCCACACCGCCCGGGTTCGATTCGATCGTGAGGATAAGCCGCAAGTCGAAGCCACGTTCAGGCGCCAGACGCGCAACCACGCTCCCCGTCTTTCCGTGGCCAAGCAGGGCCAGATTCAGATTGCGTTGAGCTTGCGGATCAGCAGAAGGCGTGTTCATGATGTTATTCCAGCGCTGATGGATTCACCGGGCAGCGCAAAGCCAGGAATTTTCAGACTCTGCGACTCCCTGTTTGGAACTGCACAAAGCCGCCGTGCGGCCGAGACCCCAGACTCCCCTTCTACCCTGCTTCACTAATCCAGGTACCCCTCGGACTTCATCAGTTCCGCGTTCAGCAGAGCCGCACCGGCCGCGCCCCGAATCGTGTTGTGGCTCACTGTGGTGTACTTGAATTGCAGGACCGGGCACAACCGCGCGCGTCCGACCACGGCCGCCATCCCGCCCTCGGCGTCGCCGTCGAATTTCGGCTGAGGCCGGTCGTGCTCCTCACGTACGATGACCGGATGCTTGGGTGCAGTTGGCAGTCCGCGCTCCTGAGGGACGGAACGGAATTTCTTCCAGGCTTCAATCAAGTCTTCCAGCTTCGCCTCGGACCGCAACGAGAGTGAAACAGCTTCTGTGTGGCCGTCTTCAACCAGAACGCGGTTGCAGTGCGCGCTTACCACAAAATCTCCCTTGGTAATCTGCCCTTCATTCAGCTTACCCAGCAGTTTGTGAGCCTCGCGTTCCACCTTCTCTTCTTCACCGGAGATGTACGGGATGACATTGCCCAGGATGTCGAGCGTCGGGACTCCCGGATACCCGGCACCGGAAACAGCCTGCATGCTGGTCACAAGAACTTTCTCCAGGCCAAACGCGCGCTCGAGCGGCGCCAGTGACATTACCAGCCCTACGGTGGTGCAATTGGGGTTAGTGACGATCATGCCCTTCCAGCCACGCAACTTGCGCTGTGTCCGCACCAGAGCCAGGTGGTCCGGATTCACTTCCGGAATCAGCAACGGCACATCGGCATCCATGCGATGGTTGGAGGAATTTGAAACCACGACATGGCCGGCCCGTGCAAACTCTTTCTCTACGTCGCCCGCCACCTTGGAGTCGAGCGACGAAAAGATCAGTTGCGGAGCATGTCCAGGCTTGCACTCGTGCACCGTCATGTCGTGCGCTCCGGGAGGCATGGGCCACCGAAGACGCCAGTTGCAGGCTTCCAGGTATCTCTTACCGGCCGAACGGTCAGACGCCGCGAGCCAAGCCGCTTCAAACCACGGGTGATGCTCCAGCATGCTCACAAACCGCTGGCCCACCATTCCCGTGGCTCCCAGGATTCCAACTTCGATTTTCTTCATAACGCTCTTCTTTCTATCGCTCGCTCAGCACAGCATGTGAAGGTCACGCCTGTGATCGGCCCTGTCAAGCACGACTCTTCAATTCTCTGACCAGGCGTGCGTAGAGTTCAACCGCACGAACCAGGTCGGATTTCCGTATGCACTCGTGCTCCGTGTGGGCGACGCGAATTGAACCCGGGCCCAGCAACAGCGGACGTCCCCATCGCGTCAGACTCGGCAGATCGGTCGAAAATGACACTACGTCTGTCTCAAACCCGTTGAAGGATTCCATCCGGATGGGCTTGGTGTCGCGAACGATTTCGTACTGGCAGCGGCCCTTCAACACCGCTTCCACATTCTCACGCAGTTCGCTCGTATCGCAAACAGTGCGGAAAAGAACCTGGGCAGATGCGCTATCGGGAATCACATTGATGGCCTTTCCGCCTTCGATAATGCCAATGTTCACGGTTGCCGAGCCCATCACCGGATCTTCGGGCAACGAAATCCGCCGGATGCCCTCCAGAATGTCCAGCAGCTTGAGGATGGCCGATTCGCCGAATTGCGGATACGCCGAGTGCGCTGATACGCCGCTGGTCTTGATGTCCACTCGAAGAATCCCCTTGGTTCCTACCGCCAACTTATTTTCCGTGGGTTCACCGTTGATAATGAACTTTGTGTCTGGTGGCGTCTCGTTGGCTTTGCGCGCGCCATCACTCAAAATTTCTTCACCCACCAGGAAAAGCATCGCAAAGTTGTCGACGCCCGCGGTTTTCAGCTCCAGCGCAGCAATGATCTCCGCCGACAGGATGCCCTTGGCGTCGCACGATCCCCGGCCGTAAATAAACTCGTCATCTTCGCTGGCTGGCATAAAAGGTGGCACAGTATCCATGTGCGTGCTCAGCACCACATCCGGCCGGCCCAGCGTGGCAAACACATTCGAGCGGCCCGGTTCAACCAGCTGCAGCGTGGTCGCAAAACCGCGCTTCTGCAAGTAACCGGAAAGGAATTTGCCGCAGGCACCTTCGTTCCCGGTAACCGATTCGATGTTGACCAGTGCCTTGGTCAGCTCAAAAAGTTCTTTGGCCTGTTCGCTCATAAAAAGGTGAACCAATCAAGCTGGGGCGACGGCTTCCGCTTCCTATGTTCAACCTTGCCTCATGCCTGATAAGGGTGGTTGCGATTCGCGTCTTCGGCACTTCGCCAGGAATCCGGGCACACTGCCGGATCAGCCCATCAACACTGAGGTAACTTTATGACGGTAGCCCACAAGCGAAACGAGCGTCAAGTGGTTTCCCGCCTGATAGTGGGAAGGCTCGTCGTGGGAACGGGTTCCTAATCCAGCGGAGAAAAGCTGCGTTTCAACGATGCGGGTCCGCCCAATACTTCGCCCGTTCCACCGCCCGTAGCCACCCTTCATAAAGCGCGTTGCGGCGTGATTCCTGCATGGCAGGCTCAAACCTTCGGGCGATTTTCCGCTGTGCCGCCAGTTCATCCTCGTCTTTCCAGAAGCCCGTCCCGAGGCCCGCCAGATACGCTGCTCCCAGTGCCGTTGCTTCCGTAGTAACAGGCCGCTCGACGGGAATGCCCAGAATATCAGCCTGGAACTGGCACATAAAATCATTGCGGGCCACTCCGCCGTCCACTCGCAGCGCCTCCGGGCGCACGCCGGTGTCCTTGGCCATGGCTTCCACCACTTCGCGCGTCTGGTAGGCAATCGATTCGAGCGCCGCGCGAACAATGTGGTTCCGGTTGCTGCCCCGTGTGAGCCCAACAATCGTGCCGCGTGCGTAAGCGTCCCAGTGCGGGGCACCGAGTCCCACAAACGCCGGGACGAAATAGACTCCGCCGGCATCCCGAACCGCCCTCGCCATCTCTTCGGTTTCCGCAGCGTCCTTGATCAGGCCCATTTCATCGCGCAGCCATTGCAGCGACGCTCCGGCGATAAAGACGCTGCCTTCCAGCGCATAGGTTGTCCTCCCGTTGCGGCTCCAGCCCACTGTGGCCAGAAGACCCGAAACAGACTGAGGAACCGTCTCGCCGGCGTTCATCAGCAGGAACAGCCCTGTGCCGTATGTATTCTTTGCGCTACTCTTTGTGAAGCACTGATGTCCAAAAAGCGACGCCTGTTGGTCACCGGCCACTCCCGCAATGGGAATCCGCCTGCCGAAGATTCCCGTCTCCGCGATGGCTCCGCTAGATTCTTTTACTTCCGGCAGCAGCGCCCGCGGAATCCTGAAGTGTTCCAGAATTTCTTCATCCCATTCAAGCGAGTGGATATTGAACACCAGCGTGCGCGAGGCATTCGAAACATCGGTGGCATGCGCGAGCCCGCCCGAGAGTTTCCAGATCAGCCAGGAGTCGATAGTTCCGGCCGCAAGCTCGCCGCGCTCGGCACGCGCCCGAATGCCGGGAACGTTTTCCAGCAGCCAGGCGATCTTGGTGCCGGAAAAATAAGCGTCGGTCATCAGGCCGGTCTTCGAACGCAGGATCTGGTCGAATCCTTCTTCGCGCAGCCGATCGCACATGGGCGCCGTGCGGCGGCATTGCCAAACGATGGCGTTGTGCACGGGTTCTCCTGTCGCCCGGTCCCACAGCACCACCGTCTCGCGCTGGTTGGTAATGCCGATGGCGGCTACGTCTTCCGGAAGGGCTTTCGCCTCCGCCAGCACCTGTTCCGCCACCGCCAGCTGTGACTGCCAGATCTCTTCTGCATTGTGTTCCACCCAGCCGGGCTGCGGGTAATACTGCCCGAATTCCTGATTGGCCGACGCGCGCGTGGCGCCATCATGGTCAAATAGAATTGCGCGGGAACTCGTAGTCCCCTGGTCAAGCGCCAGAACGTATTTGGCCACTGAGATCCTCCGGGGAAACCCAGACTATGTGATTCCGGGGCGCCAAGGCAAATCAACAGGCCGATTGGTGTTCGAAGATAATGTTGAGACCGGTCAAGCGCCGAAAGCCCAACCGTCGTGCTTCCTGCAACACGGGTTCGCAAATCCCACCGGGCGGCGATTGCCACTCACTGCTGTTTCCAGGTCATATCAATACTGACCGGAATGTCGTTGTTAATGGGCATGGCAAGAAGTTCCGGCCGCTTGATCTTGAAATCGGAACACTTCGTCGGGATGGTTCCTACCACCCGGATCTCACTTCCTTCGTTCACCAGGCGCAAAGGGACCTGGCTATAGTGCGCGGCCTGGCCGGCAAAGTCGACAGTCAGATTGGCGTGGATTGACCCGCCCGCCAGGTCGGACTGCGGTATTTGCGTGCGCACCATAACCAGGGGGAAATCGGCTCCGCGCACGATTTGCAGCATATGGAGGTCACGATTGGTATCTCCAGATTTGAACGATTTGACGGGAACCGCCGCCAGGAAGTTGCACACGCCGGCATGGCAGATGCCTTTGCCGCGCGCCGCGTGACTCACACCTTCCACGTGGTGTAACGGGTGGACGACGTGATAGGTGAGCGTGGATGCCTCCAGAACCCACACGCTATCCGCTGCACGGGCGAACTTGGGAAGCACAAGAAGCAAGGAAAACAGCAGAATATTCCTGATGGCTTTCATTCGGTTTAACCTCATTTGACGGACACGGCCATAACCGCGGTGCCAAGCGCCGCCGCCGTGACCATCGCAGCATCCGAGTGGTATTTGGCGATGCCGTGAACCCTTTCGCCATTGTTCTCCTGGGAGTAAGCCATCGCCCCGAGGATGACGGTCATAATCATTCCCGGACCGTGAATCCAGGCCATCACCTTGTGCAGCCGGATCGCCCCACGAACCTTGACGCCATGCACCTTAGGCGCCGCGAGGGCAAAATAGGCCGTCGCCGCGTACAGTCCAGCCGTGGTCGCTCCCAGCGCAGCGTGCAAATTGCGCCCGGACGGGCTGCCAGGCAATCCGTGCCGGCCCTTGGCATTGTGCGAGACGATCAGGGCGGCTACCATGGCGGCCACTGTTACCATGCCGAGCTTTTGATGAATCTGCAACATGTGCGAGCGCTTGTTGAGCATCGCCTGCATCTTGGGGCTCCCCCGGATTGCGCTCGACGGGAATCCAAGGCTTGACAAGGACGGCTCTGTTCCACTGCTTTGAGCCGTGGCACTGGAGGAAGTTCCATCCAGCTTCATGTTCAAGGTTTTGTCGGCAGACGCCACAAGGGTAATTCGCGCCATACTGGTGGGAAATCCCAGCGTCGACACGGCAACCTCGTAACTTCCTGGCCCGAGGTTCGACACGGTGTAGCGCCCGGATTTGTCACTCATAGTCTCCTGCGTCTGGCCCGAGAACACATTGTTGACGGCAATCTTGGCGTTGGCAACAGGCCATCCCGACAGATCGGTTACTGTGCCGCTAAGCATTGCGGCGCGATTCTGCGCACACAGCGGAATCGAGAATGAAAAGAAAAACAACAAGACTCCAAGAACAGGCCCCACCGTCTTTGGATTCATCGGAACTCCTCTTGTTGATTGTGACAGGCGTGTTGAAAACTGCCGATAAAGAATAAAGATGCTACCACTTATCGGCATCCGCGCAAAGACGACCTTCGGCCCCCACACCAACCCCTCTTCCGCGGGCGCCTTCCTATGATGCGGCGTGCACGCCAATGGTTGGCAGCTTGACCGCACTTTTTGCAGTGAGGGCGCTCGCGGCTGCCCCGGAGAAATCACAAAACAACTTATCCCCATCGGCCCTGATTGCAGAACATTTCATATTGCTGTGAGAGTATGGTAGCGCCGGTCTCCACATCGGCGTTTTCGGCGCTCTCCATCACGAGTCGGCAGCGAAAACGGCAGGCTGGCATGAACCGCGTCTCCTCTTCAAAACAAAGGTCGCGTTGTCTCCCGCGAGGCGCTACTTTTCAGGATGGATAGGTGCTGGCGACTTCTGTTGAGGTGCTTGACATCAACGGTCAAGTCTGAGATAGTCGGTGGCAGGGCAGTTAGAAAGCACAAAGCAAAGTGTGGATGAGATGGGTATCCGTAGTACCCGCAAAGCGGTTCCTTCTGTAGATCGTGCGCTGAACCTGCTTGAGATGCTGGCTTCGGCGCCGGCAGGCATGAGCCTCTCAACGATCAGCCGTCGGCTCGAAATTCCCAAGAGCAGCGCCTATTACCTGGTAACAACATTGGCCAAGCGCAACTTTGTCCGGCGCAGCGCTGGCCAGCATAATTACCAACTAGGGACGAACACAATACCCCTTGCGGCAGAAGTCTGCGCTGAGTCTGACCTGAAGGAGCTCTGTTCGCCGTACATCCAGACTCTCTCCAGAAAGCTGGGAATCGTGGCCCAGGTTGGTGTCCGCGAGGGGGCTGAGGTTCGCATTATCGACCGTGCCGAGATCCACAGCGTACGGTTGGGCTCGTGGGTGGGACGCCACCTTGATCTGCATTGTACTGCCATTGGCAAGGCGCTGATCAGCTATCTGACCGACCCGGAGGTGGAAAACCTGATCACGAGTCGGGGTCTCCCGAGACACAACCGGAACACGTTGTGTTCAGTAGAGCTATTGAGGACGCAATTTGCGGAGACCCGGAGACAAGGGTTCGCAACGGATGATGAGGAATTTGAGTTGGGTATTCGCTGCGTAGCGTCGCCTATCTTTAATCATCTGGGGGGCGTGGTCGCCGGAATTTGCGTTTTCGCACCAATCGGCAGGCTTACTCGAACCGAAATGCAAAACGTCGGAGCGGAGCTTGTAAAAACTGCGCAAGAGATTTCCAGGGACCTGGCTGATCGCCCCGTGGACGAATTCCAACGAGCGCTCAGCGGCACCAATCAAACCGACCCTGACAGATGACAGCCTCCTGCAGCATGCTCCGGTGCGGTGTGTCCGGGGTGTCTGGTCGATGTAATCGGGTCAATCTTTTTGAGGGCTGGCGCACACGAACCCCGCGGGAGTCGAGGACTTGCAGTTCGGCAGCCCTCGACGGAGCGTTTTCAATCGCGGCGCAGCAACCGCTTCCCCGGGTCAGACAGCGTCGTAGCTTTTGACCGCATAACTGGCACAGAGGGCTTCCACCTGCGACCAGACCCTTTGGTGAAGTTCACTCGCCACCCACTTCTGTTGTCGGGTCCGATCTTCAAACACAATGCTCAAGATATAGTCCTTGGGCTCGTCCCGAGGGCGCAACAGGCTCACCGAGAGAAACCCTTCCTGCTGTGAAATGGCCGGTCGGAATGTTTCGACGTAAGTTTTCTCAAGATTCTGCTCAGCGCCCGGCTTCACTTTTAGTTCCACATTCACCACGAACATTTTCACCTCACGAAGAAAGTTTGAATACTTTGATGGCATTGCCGCCCATCACCTTGTCATAAACTGCCGGCTCAAGATCCAGCGCTTTGTATTTCGCGACTTCCACTGGAACGTTGGTCGGCGAATCCGTTCCCAGCATGACGCGGTCCGCACCGATCGTAGAAATCATCCAGCGGATATCGTCGCTAATCGACCAGGAAGTTTCGAGAAAGAGATTACCACAGACCGAAGCCGCCACCTGGGCGCCGGCCGAAAAGACGGCGAATCCAGCATGCCCCAGAATGATGTCCAAACCAGGGTATTTCCGGGCTGCCGGGATGCAAAGCGAGGGCAAAGCAAAAGGAACGCCTGGGCCGGTGTGAACCATCACCGGGATCCCCAATTCGTTTGCGGTTGAAAACACACGGTCACCGTCCTCCGTGAGGGGGTTCACACTGTGGCCGATCGTATGGAGCTTAACGCCAACAAAGTGCAGATCGCGGACACATCTCTCGACTTCCCGGTGATAAGCGTCGAAATCACCGTGCGGACTGACGCTCGCCAGACCAAAAAAACGACCCGGATGCTTCGCGCAGAGTTCCGCAATTCTGTCGTGAGTCTCCGCGGCGTTTTTCGCTCCCGGAAACGGCTGCACGATGGTGGCATCAATGCCGCTCTCGTCCATGCGCCGGACCAATTGTTCCTCAGTGGTCAGCAAGCCGAAAACACAACATTCTCCCAGGTGTGCATGAGCGTCAACCACCTTCAAAGTTCTGGCCATCAAACACCTCCTCTAGTTATTTCCGCTGTTGGCTTGTTGATTTTCTCAGTCAGAGTGCCCTGAGGAGCCAGCGAACGGCGTTCCTCTGAAGCTTGAAATACTCCTTCTGCCATATCGTGCAAACATCGTCTCCCACGGCCGCAAAAATCACCTGGCGCTTTCCGCCAGCGATCCCAACGTGGCAGACACGCCTTTGGATTCGCAGGTCGCCGGTGCGCCCATGGCCACCGCGGTTCACCTCCTCTGCGGCGGGTTTCCCCTGGAATCGCTTCTCCTTCATCGCAGAGGACCTTGCAGGCACCTCTCGCCCAGGAACTTTGGTCGCCGGATGATCGCCTCAGCATGGTACGCCGGTGACGGCTCAACGCGAAATAATTTCCCTGGTCCCTTGCAGTTCTTGCTTCCACAAGTCATGAGGCATTGCCCGCAACTGCCGCAACTGGCCCGATGTCTTCTTTGCCGATGACGGCAGGACGCAGACCCAGCGCCGCCAGAACCAGATAGATGAAGAATCCGACAACAAACGAATACAGCATCGCGGGATTATCGGCTCGGACCCAGACGGACGGCAATCCGGGTATGTGGCCTGGGATGCCAACGAGGAAACCGATCGCCCAGGCAACATAGCCGGCCCAGTTAATCCCCCGGCGAGGTCCCGACCACCGCCCGCCGGCAAGAAGGTAATCCGCCGCCATGGCGCCACAAATGGGGCCAAAAGATGCTCCAACAATTGTAAAGAAGCCTACGAGATTTCCAGCCACGCCGGTGATAGCCAGGATGGCGCTGACGGTCACGCCCGCAAGCGTCGAAACACCCCGGGGGATCTGGGGCAACATGGTGCTGAAGCTGTTCGACGCAATGAAGGATGAGAAACATGTCGGCACCATTGACGCCGCGGCAAAAAGAAAGAACATGATGGGAGCCAGGACGCCAACGCTGGCGATAGTCGCCGTGTAGTCGTAGCTGGTCGGCCCCGCCTGTCTGCCGATATACCCTGCCACAGAAAGGATTGGGAGGCCGCCCGCAATGACCACCCCCAGAACGATGCCAAACACACCACCCAGCACAATGTCCTTCGAATTCCGGTTGTTCATGCCAAAATCGGCACCTGCCGCGCCGGCGGTCGCAAAGTAGCCAATGACAATCGTCAGCACGCTCAGAAAACCTGCCAAAGAATCTTGATGGGGGGGTGTATAGCGCGCGATGCCGCCCTTGTTGGTCCACAGCACGATAACAATCATAATGAGCGGTATCCAATTCAAGTACTTGGCAGCCTGCCCGACATAGCGGATACCCTTGATCGCAACCCAGGCAAGACTGTAGATCCATACGATCACGATCACGGTGAAAAGTCCCCTTGACGTTTCGTGAAGGCCTTCCAGGATAAAGCCTGCAGAGACCGATGCGACAACAGCAACCCAGCCCAATTGCAGCAGGCCCATCAGCAAGCCTGGGATCAAGTACCCGCCCGTGGTGCCAAAAGTGGAACTCCCGACAACATAGAGAGGGTGACCGGTTTTCATCCCGAGCATCGCGGGGACGTAGTAATAGAGGGCAAAGCACAGAATTCCGGCCACCAGCAATGCCCAAAGACAAACGCCAAGACCGGCATTGCCGATGGTCGGTCCGGCAAGCTTCAGGTAAAACCCAACCCACAGGAATATGCCCATATAGGTCGGAAAGGTGTTCTTATACCAGGGAGTTCGACCGTCTGCGGGCACAGAAACAGATTGTTTGATGTAGCTCGGCGTCATATTCTCTTGAGCGCTCCTTGAAATCTACTCAATCCTCAGATCCTTGTACTGACCGCTTCTGGATAATGGTAGAACTCACCTGCGAGGATGATAAGTCTTGGTCTCACCATTCCGCTGGTTCGTCACAGTAAACACGCCGTCCGAGTGTACCGTCAACTTGATCCAATACCCATGACCAGGGTTATCGGTCAGATTGGCAATGAAGGGCGGCCGCGCGTTGAGACTCTTGTCAGCCGAGTCGGAATAGTGCAGATCCCAGAAGCCCTCCAGGCCAGGCGACTGATCGATAATTCGCAACGCTTTCGGCGCTCCGCCCTTATGCTGGCCGTTGTCGGCGATAGCAACTATCGGCCGCAAGGCATCGACGAGAAATGCTGCGCCCGATTCAGCATAAGCGTGCTGCGTGCTAAGGTACACTTCCACCTGGCCCACCTTGTTCGTGGGGCAGACAAGATCGTGCTCTCCCGGCCAACTGGGGAGGTCACCCAGATCGATCATGCGAAATTTCCCATAACTGACCAGCACTCCGATTGACTCGGCGTTTTCCGAATGATCCCTGGCCGGTTGGGACGTGGCCGGGCAATAAGTATTGGGCTCGCCACCGCCGGGAAGAGAATGGTCGATCTCCTTGCCGGCAGCAGTCAAAACGATGACTTTTATCCCCCGAACGGGAATTCGCATGCCCGGTCTCGCGAGAATGTGATGCCCTTCTTTGCGAACCTTCAGATAGGCCTGATAGAGACCCAGCGTATGATACGTCTTCACCGGCTTGCCATGATCAACAAAATTGCGGATAGGAATACGGGCGGCAAGGTTCGGCACTCCGCCCACGTGATCCGCATGGTAGTGGGTGATCACCAGGTAATCGATTTGATGGATTCCCGCATCATGGGCAGCCGCCATGATACGCTTTGCATCGCGGCCATCGTGATCCGGCCAGCCGGTGTCGACCAGCATCGACTGCCCTGAAGGGGAAACAAACAAAGTGGACTGGCCACCTTCTACATCAATGAAATAAATCAGAAGCGGCTTGGATGCCGCACTAAGGGCCAATGGCAAAACTAGAATAACGATGAAGCCTACGAGAAGTTTTTTCATGCCTGAAACAAAACCGCAATCGGACATTTTCCACCACCCTGAAGGAAGAGTTCCTTTGTCGGATCCCAGTTGAAGCTCGGAGTAAACCATCATTTCACCTCCTCAGTGTCCAGCACCCATTTCTGCGTGGCGATGCCGATGATCATCATCTCCAAATCCTCAGAACCATTGTTGTGGAATGAATGGATTTCGCTGAGGTACACCGGCACGGCATCACCCTTCTTAATTGCAGCGGTCGCCCCATTCACCTCGACCTGGCCATTTCCGTTCATGACATAATAGACTTCCTCCAAACCCACGTGCCTGTGACGCCCTTCCGAGGTGCCTGCGGGCAGGAGAAGATGATCCACGTAAGACCAGTTTGTGAGAAAAACCGTCGGGTGAAGGCAACGGCGATAGTACACAGTACCCTCACCGCCGAGGAAGTTCTCGTAAGGCCAGAGATGGTTGGTCGGAGCATCAAAATCGTCCAGCAGGCTTGGTCGCCTCTGCCTACTGGACGGATGGACCCGGGTCTTGTCCAACTGCATGGTCATAAAAACCGGAATGGGATCAAGAGGAACACCGATGCGGGCGTCGTTAAGGTTAAAAGCATCATATCGGCCCTTAACAGCAGTTACATTGATGTTCACGAATTGTATCGGCTTATCCGATGGATTGTAGATGGCGTGGGAATGGCCCATGCGGCAAGGGGCGCCCACCGGGGCTTTCAGTGAAGATGTCCGGCCATCGATCGTGAACTGCGCCTCACCATCGAAGATGACATACATCTCCTCACAATGGTTGTGAAAGTGGTGGCCCACACCGCCGCCGGGCTCCATCACACATCGGTCGATAAAAAACAGATTTGTCGTTAAATCGGTGCTGACCACAAGCGAGGGGGACTGGCATTCCATATACCCGGGATTGTCGTGCGAATGGTACTTACGATACTTACTTGGATCGGTATGTTTTATGCGTGCAGCAAGGGTTTTAGACTCCTCTGCTTCCGCCGGTACCGTCATCGGGCTTGCTGCTGCCCCCGGCAACGCCATCGCCCCGGCTCCTGCCAACATCGTCTTCAAATAGGTTCTACGCTCCATTTCCTTTTTCCTCCTTGGCCGCTGATATGCTGTGAAGAGTAGCACTTAATCCGTCTGGCAACTGCATTGTTAGGTCGTAAGGACATAATGTCATCTGACCACCTCGGTATCCAGCACCCATTTCTGCGCGGCGATGCCGATAATCATGAGGTCCAGATCCTCAGAACCATTGTTGTGGAATGAATGGATTTCTCTGAGGTACACGGGCACCAGATCGCCCTTCTTGATTGCAGTGGTCGCCCCATTCACCTCGACTTGGCCATTTCCGTTCATGACATAATAGACTTCCTCCAAACCCACGTGCCTGTGACGCCCTTCCGAAGTGCCTGCGGGCAGGAGAAGATGATCCACGTAAGACCAGTTTGTGAGAAAAACCGTGGGGTGAAGGCAACGGCGATAGTACACAGTACCCTCTCCGCCGAGGTAGTTCTCGTAAGGCCAAAGTTGGTTGGTTGGAAAATCAAAATCGTTCAGTTGGCTTGGCCGCCTCTGCCCGCTGGATGGGTGGACCCGTGTCTCGCCCAAATGCATGCTCATGAAAACCGGAATGGGGTCGAGGGGAACACCCACACGTGCATCATCAAGGTTAAAGGCGTCATACTGTCCCTTGACGGCAGTTACATTGATGTTCATAAATTGCACCGGCTTGTTGGTTGGATTGTAGATGGCGTGAGAGTCACCCATGCGGCAAGGGGCACCCACCGGGCCTTTCAGTGAAGAGGTTCGACCGTTGATCGTGAATTGTGCCTCACTATCGAAGATAATGAACATCTCCTCACAATGGTTGTGAAAGTGGTGGCCAACACCGCCGCCGGGCATGATTTCGCAACGGTCAACGAATAAGAGGTTAGTAGTCATATCATTACTATGAAGAAGCCGCTCGCAAGCCATGTCGCCAGCGCTGTCGTGCGATCGGCTCAGATGATACTTGTTTGGATCAGTATGTTTTATCCGCGCAGCAAGGGCACGAGATTCCTGTGCTTCTGCCGGTACCGCCATTGCACTTGCTGCTGCCCCCGGCAACGCCATTGCCCCTGCCCCTGCCAGCATTGTTTTTAAATAGGTTCTCCGTTCCATTTTCCTCTCTCCTTTGTCCCAAGCCCGCCGATGAACACCGTGCGGTCCGGCAAGCCCAAATCCCGTGACCCGGCAGCCTTCCCACGCAGCCCGTTTAGCCGCGAGAAAGAACCAGCGGTGCTTTTACAGTGATGTTTGCCACCATCTTTATTTCCCATCCACCGAGAATGCCAGCAAAACGTTGCCGGGCATACCTATGAAACTGCCGCTATCAACGTAGAGCATCCCGTCAGCCACCGTGGGGCCGCTCTTGTTCAACGAGCCGCCATGCGCCTTGATGCCATCCACAGTCTTGAACTCCCGCGCCGTATTAAAGCTCCAGATCACATGGCCGTTGCGCATGTCGTAAGCACGCAGGTGGCCGTCCACCGACCCCGAAAAGACCACTCCGGGAATCACGGTGATGGGAGCAATCTGGGCGGAACTGCACCCCCGCTTTTCGTCACAACTGTGGATCGGCCCGGCGCGCCAGATCGTAGCGCCCGTCGCCGCATTGAGAGCGACGAGACCACCGCCGGCATCGGGCTCTGACTGCCTCCAATCTGAAACTGGGAAAAAGACCCGTCCACCATCCGCCGCACCTCCCCACTCGATGCCGCCTTCCGGTCCTCCCTTCCCGATCCGAACCTTCCAAACCAGCTTTCCTCCATGAGCAGGATCCAACGCATACACCATGCCTGACTTCTGGCCCGCAATAATCAGCCTTCGGCCGTTTGGAAGCGCTGTCAAAATCGGCGAGGAGCCGAAGTCAGCATCGGGGCCGGGGTTAGGTGGGCAGTTCGTCCTGTCGAATATACTCGAACGGAGGCAGGCGACGGTCCATCGGTCGTCGGGAGTCATCTGTCTCGACCACAGGCGGCGCCCAGTCTTCAAATCGAAGGCCTGGATGGCATCCGAGTAGGCGTCTCCTGGATTGGAGTAATTGTTCCCGGTTCCAACGTATATCGCGTCACGCCGGACATCTGCGGTGGGAGTCGACCATATGGCCGCACCGGAAGGTCCCCAGGTTGGGACACCTAATGCGTTCTTTCCTGTCCGTTTAGGAGCTGTGGGAATTGCGTAAGCTTTCCAGATCTCTTTCCCATTCGCCGCGTCCAAGGCGACTACACCTCCTCGGAAGGTACAACATGCGTAATACGGATTTGTAGCCGCACCTTCCTCACCCGAAGAAACAGGAACATAAAGGCGCCCATTCAGCAGCAAGGGGGCGCCCGTGATCCTGGCGAGGGGGTGTACGCCCACATGTTTCTTCCAAATCAGGGTTCCCGTCGCCATGTTGATCGCGTAAATGTTGGTGTCGGTATCACCCACATAGGCTTCCTTGCCGTTGGTTGAAACGGAAATAGCTGAGCGGATGCCGGCGGATGCTTTAAATATCCACTCAATGCATCCCGTCTTGGCGTTCAGTGAATAAACATCCCCTCCCTCGCTGCCGACCAACACACGTCCGTCAAAAATGGTCGGCTGAACCGTCGAGGTCTCAGGAAAGCCGAATGCCCACTTCACCCTCAAGTCTCTTACTTGGTCCGGGCTCAAACCTGCCGCACTGGCGGATTGGAAGCGCAGGTTCTCAGGATCGTTTCCCCACCCATTCCATTTGGCCGTTCCTCCAGCGACCGAGGAATTCTCAGTGCAGAACCCCGTGGTAATCTTGGGGGCAGCCCCGCGTCTCCCGCCCAGGAAATCGGCCACTTCCTGCCGTTCCGTGGGTGTAAGCTGCGAGCCTTGCGCTTTCATGACACCCTTTTGAAGTACGTCAAGAATCTCCTGCGATGACATCTGATGAAGTGCACTTGGCAGTGGGGCACGCGTCCCGCTGTTTTCGTGGTGGCATACAGCGCAGTGTTGAATAAAGACCTCCCTTCCCCGGAATCTGTCTCGAAGTGTTGAGGGCTTCGATGCAGCCAGGATTGCCGTACACCACACCAGCGTCAAAACACTGCCAGCAAAGCGCGCAGGCAGATTAGACCTTCGGTTGCCGCCTCTTTCGTGAAGGGCCCTCCGACCGCCGATTTTAAACCTCTTATGTTCTTCCTGAGTTGGTTTCATGATCCCCCATATGTTCGAATTGACAAACCTCATGAAGTTGAATCGCGAAGGAACGGCATAGGATCGACATCCTTTGATTCCATTCGCCAGCCCTTCGTGGTCCCAAACCCCTTTTGCAGGCCAATCTGGATTCGAGATCAACGTGCTGTAGACAAACGCAGCGCCCAACCCAGGGGGTTAAGAAGTTTGCCTTGCGCCCCAGTGCTCCTGCGGCTCGGGCAGTTCTCCTGCAAAAAGCATCTTCACAACAGCGCTAGAGAACACTCCATGATTCAACTTCGTCCCTGCGGTCAAATAATCGAATCGCCACAACCGCCGGCTGATTTTCCTGAGTCGGCCAGCGTCCCTGAATCCGTGGTCAGAATCCCCCTGTGGTCCGGGTCACTAATGCCCCATGTCGGCATGACCGATTCTCGCCTGATTCGGGGTATTCTGCTTTGCATCTGAGCTCTTATTTGCCGTTCATCCCTCCATTCGCCAATCCCCGAGGTCAGTCCGGACGATGCGCTCCGTTTCCATCAGCAGGGACGGAGGGCTGTTGTCGCTGGCCGGGAAGGGGATGGGCGAGAACATAGTGTAAGGCTTGCTGCGCCTCGATATTGTTAGGATCCTCGCGAATGATCTCACGCAGTTCAGCCACTCCTTCATTCCACCTACCCAGATGAAGGAGCGCTGCGGCATAGTTTAGCCGAATTCCGATGTGCTTAGGATCCAGCTTCAGTGCTTGACGATACTTTTCCATAGCTCCCTGAAGGTTCCCGGCCTTCTGCAGCACCGCGCCCTGATTGTTAAGTTCAATCGCAGCCAAAGCATTCCTGGAATCCTGTTGTTTCTTTCGCATCAGGGCGGCCAACGTCTTCCTGACAGCTTCAGCCTGCTTCGGATGGCCATCCTGGCTGAGCGCTCGTTGGAGACTCCAGAGAGCGGCTTGGCTCTGCGGATCAAGGCGGGTGGCCTCGCGCAAGTGCGGTAAGGCTTCTTGCGCTTTGCCTTGATCCAGGAGTTCCGACCCCAGCCGAGTTTGCGCCACAGGATCCTTAGGGGCCAATTGGACGGCTCTCTCAAAAGCCGCCAGGGCCCCAGTGTTGTCATAAAGAGCCTTCCGCGCTTCCCCAAGATCTGACCATGCTTCGGAGAAATCCGGCGCAAGAGACACGGCTCGATTCAGGTCCGCTTCGGCGCTCTTGAATTGTTTCAATTCTGTATACGCTCTGGCGCGCAGGTAGTGGGGGTAGGCCGCTTTCGAGCTGTTCCCCAACAAACGGATAGCCCGGCTCAGATGTCCCAACGCTGGGGAGTACTCGGCGGACTCAACCAGCACCAGGCCAAGACTTACCTGCGCAGGGGCATAGTTAGGATCGATGGCCAGCGCCCTTTCCAACGGTTGGCGCGCAGCTTGATTATTCCCAAAGTAGCTTAGCGCCTTGCCAAGCGCTCCTTGTGTCTTGGCAGAATCTGGCCTTAGCTGCACCGCTTCGCGCAGTTGCTCGATCGATTCCCAGCCTTGACCTTCCCACATCAGCTCTCTTCCGAGCAGCAGGTGGGCTTCGGCGGATTGCGGGTGCGCCTTGACAGCCTGCCGCAACACCCGAACGGCCTCATGGCTGTGCCCTTGCGCATGCAAAGGCCGCGCCGTCTCCACCGATGAACCCTGCGCAAACGCCGGCCACGGACACATCATAAGCGCCACGGTCCAAACTGCGACGCAGGGGGGAACACTTGCGTGGAATTGATGCCGGACCTCTATCCGCCGCGCAGTGGACCCGCGGCGTAAGCGCCGTATAAGCACCGTCACGAGTCCCCCATCTTCTGCGACCTTATGATGGCGGCATTCTTGGCCACAAGAACGCTGACTGCCCGGAAATCCCTGAAGCCCTTCAGCGCCTCCTGATGCTTGCCCCACTCCAATCAAATCCTCCGTGGAGGCAGCACAGGCAAGCCCTGCTCTGGAAATTCCAGCTTGCTGCGTAACATTGGAACAAGTCCCCTCACCGTCATTCCCGTAAAGGCGGCCTAAAGCAGTTGGCGGGTATCGTCGAGTCGAGGATCTGAGGGAGCCACAACTCCAGGCCACCCGCCATTGTCATAATCGAGAAAATCCGTCCCACGGCCCCTGACCCCGGTTTATGTCATCGGCATAGTTCGAATGGCCGACTGACACGCGCTCTCTCACTCCAGCGAGCGGACCAGCAAACCTAAAGTGGACACGGTACTCAAGAGTTGATGGCTTCGCATTCGGTACCGATGCAGCACCCCGCGAAGCCATCATTCGACGTGCGTCGGCTCCAGCCGCCGTCCGGACGAAACTCCCGCTGGCGGCTGGAACCCTAGCAGACCCACTAACCGACGTCTATCAGCCAGCCAACCGCTCCTACCGCCGAAATTCGGACACAATAATATACACCACATGAGCATCCGAACACACGGAGAAGCGGTGCCGGCAACATACTTACCAGGTGATCTTGAATCCGAGTTCGACTTGCCGCCCGGAGACATAGGCCGAAGTAGCTGCCTGGGAGCCAAAGTTACCACCAGGAGAACCCTGGAAGATTGCCTGTCCGAACGTTGAAGAGGCAATGTTCGTGTCCGGGTCGCCAAGGTTCAAACGGTTGGTGGCGTTGTAAGCCGTCATTTTCAGTTGTCCGTGGAACCGCTCGTAGATCGTGAAGTCCTTGGTGAGGCTGGCATCAAGATCAAAGAACGCGGGTCCCTTCAGACATCCGTACTGTATGGGATTTGTCCGCAGCACATAAGTGTTCGCCGGTATTTGCTGGAACGCGTTCGGATTGAACCAGTAACCGGAGGGTATATTTGCACAGGGATTTCCGGTCGCAATCATATTGCCCGAACCCTGATAGTTGGTGACAATTCCGCTGCCGAACCTTGGGTAGTCACCTCCGATATATGTCACGACCGGGCTTATTGCCCATCCCCCGGCAATCGCATTCACAAACCTGGACGACGAATTCAGGAATGTCTTGCCTTTGCCGAAGGGAAGCTCATACACTGCCGAACCCACAATGTGGTTCGTTGGCTGGTTGCTCTTCTGCCAAAGGAACGTGTTGTTGTAGTAAGTCTTATCGTTGAAGTAGTTATACTGGAGCGACTCGTTGGTGTAAACATAACCGAACATGAAAGTGAGGCCGTTCGCAAACGGCCGCGACACCTGCAGTTGAAATTGGTTGTAATGCTCCAGGTTGCAGCATGCCCCGATTTCGAACAGCGGCCCGTACTGAGGATATGGCACCAGGAGGTTACTCAACGGGATGTTAGGCGTGTTGTAATAATAGCCCGGCATCAAAGTGGAGGTGAGGTAGTGATAGAAGGGGTTGGCCACGCTTTGCGAAAGAGCGCTCTGGTATTGTACGTTCCAAGCCGGGTTGACGGCATTCAACTCCTTCGTGTAGTGCTGGTGCCCCAGGTTGAGGAAGTAAGTCAAGGACACCATCATGTGGCCGGGAATCTGGCGCTGGAAATTGACGTCAATGCGGTCGTTCCAGGCCTTCTGGAAGTTCTGAGGATACCAGAGCAGATTCTCGCCCCCGCGGCCCACATTCGAGCCGTACTGCGTGCCCAGGACTGGAATAAACGGGTCTTGGGTGACGGTGGCGCCATTGGCCTGAGTGAATGTCGTGGTTGGAAACGGGTTAGAAAAAGTTGCTTGAGGCACGCCATTATTGAGCGGAAGAACGTTCTGGTAACCCGTCATCCCGAAATAGGGGGGCTCGAGGAAGTTGACGTCCTCGAATCCGGCGAACGGAGCTGCAGTGAAATTAAACTCCGTGGGGATGACATAACGGGCGTAGCCGGCGCGGAGGACATCGTTTCTGTCGATCCGGTAGGCGATGCCTGCGCGTGGGGCCAGGGCCAGTTTGGGCGCATTCCACATGCCCGGACTGGCAGGCGTTGTCCAGTTCCATTGCCCGGTATAGTGCCAGAAGTTATTGCCGACAATCGATGTAGCTGCCGCCGGCATGTTCGGAGGAGTCGCCTGCATGGCGGGAATCGGCGCCGACAGGTCGAGGCCTTTTGAAAGAGTGTGGGCGGCATCGTACCACGCCGTCTCATACTCATTACGCAAACCCAATTGAAGGGTGATCTTGCGGCTCACATGCCAGTCGTCCTGGATGTACATGCCCCAGTACTGATCGATCGGCACAGGAACCGGACCCGAAATGATCTCTGTGTTGCCATTGTTTCCGTTATCGAGGGAGCCCAACAGGAAAGTTGCGAACCCGTTCCCGGTGTTCAGAAGGTCGGGGCTTACCGGCGAATCAGCGGTTGTGCTTGTGTTGAAGAAGAACTGAGAAGTGTTCGACACATAAACCGGGCCACCAGCGCGCCGCCATTCGACGCCTGCCTTGATGTAGTGAGATCCCATCTGGTGTGCAACATCGGCGCTGAGAGCTTCGCCGTTGGGGGCTTGGTCCCAGTAGAACCCTCTTCCCCCGAAACCATTGCCACCAATATTGAGGTCAGGGTAGTAGATAGGAAATCCCGCAGAGGCTTCTTGAGCGGGCACATACCAAGGATTGTTCGGCCAGATATCGGCCCACCCATTCCCTCCCATGGGTGTCGAGGTGTAGGCATCAACCACGCTGTCAGTATCGGCGTGCATGGTTAAGACCGTCGTCGGGCTCAGGGTCCAGACCACCTCGCCCATGATCTGCTTCGCGGTCCTGTAAGTGCCGGTAGGCTCATACAACACGGAGTTGTTAGGCGTCACGTTTGACTGGATGTCCGTGGTGTGGTAAGCGCTTACCCGGCCGAATGCTTTCATTTTTGAGTTGATGCTCCAGTCCATGCGGTCGGACCAGTTGTAATACGTCCACCGGTCCAGGTAACTGGTTGCGAAGTTGTTCACCCCGGTGATATTGGTTCCCGGGTTGTTTGGGGCCCAGAAGTTCTTCAGAATCTGCGACGTCACAGGATCCCACATGGCCTTTGGAACAATATTTCCTGCAAACGGTGTGCGGGCATAGGTGTTCGTCGTGGGGTCGAAGGTGGTCGAATACGGGTTATAAATCGTGTCGAGACCGCCGTTGATGTTGTAAGTGTGGGAAAAGTCCCCATTCAGTTGAAGCGGTGTCGGAACTGTAGTCGTGTAATTGGTAGGGTTCCCAACTTTCCAAACTTCCACCGAGGCAAAGTTGAAGAGTTTGTCCTTGATGATGGGGTTGCCAAGGGTGCCCCCAAACATATTCTGGCGTGTGGAAGTAACGCTGGGAGGAATCTGGGTCCTGTCACTGATCGCATTGATCCAGGGGTACCGTCCGAGGTACATGAGATCTCCATGCCACTGGTTCGTGCCCGACTTCGTAACAATGTTGATCACCCCGCCGGCGCTGTGGCCGTACTCAGCGGACACGCCGTTCTGGGTGACCGTTGTCTGCTCTACGTCATCCATATTGGGTGGGTAGCTGTATTTGTGGCCCAAGCCCACAGGACTGCCGTCAACCAGGAGGTTATTCTTCAAATTCGTATCACCGCCAAGGTCAACACTGTTGGCTGACCACGAAAGGAAAGGGTAGACCTCGCTCCGGGTATTGGTCGCTTCCGGAGCCAGCAGGGTCACTTTGAATGGGTTGCGGGTGTATTGAGGCGTATTTTGCACCAGGGTCGAATTGAGAGTAATGTTTTGGTTACTGGTGTTAGCCTCCAGCAGGGGTGGGGCCGATGTCACCGTCACAACCTGGTGCACCGTACCAGGCCGCAGGGTTGCGTTTACGGTGATGTCAGAAGCACCCTGCACAGCAATGTTCTCTTGGGTAAACCGGCTGAACCCGGTCATTTCGACTGTAACGGTGTACGTACCAGGAATCAGGTTTTCAACGATGTACACGCCGGTACTGCTGGTTTTTAATGTAGACGAGATTCCGGTGTTGACGTTGCGAACAATCACCGTCGCTCCGGGAATCGCCGCCCCCGATTGGTCTGTGACCAGGCCGGTAATTCGGCCGGAAGAAATCTGCGCCATGCATTGCGCAGCGAAGAAAATGACTATCGTTAAGATAAATAGAAACTTAGACCGCATCAACTCCTCCTTGTTGGATGCTCCTCAGGCTTCCATCTTCCCGACGGAGTTTAGGGGATTGCCTAAGACCGACGCAGAATTAAGAGTGGGTACCCCTTAGAAGAAGTGTTCAATCTTCAGTCCAAATTGGTGTTCTGTAGTTGGAAACCGACTACAAGGGGGATAAACTCCCCCGCCCACGGCGCCTCTTATATTATGAATAGGTGCCCCGCGCAAGATAATTCAATTAGGTGAACGAATTTTGAGGGTGCTGATAATGTTTGGACGTCTCGAGAAAAGCGAATCCATTTCCCAAGACTTCAGCCCACCCAAGGGGGAACGGCTTGGCCAGAAGGCCTTGGCCGTTCTTACTTTTACAGACCAAGGCTCTCGGGCCAAGGGCAGGCTATTCTCCGCTGTGGCTCTTTGAAAGGGTGGATGTGGATTTCTTCTATTTCCTAGTGGTGTACCTTTAGTCGCAGCTTAGAATGCTTCACCGTTGCGACCCAGTTGTTGAACTCCTTGATCATTTCCGGCGTCCACCGTTCATCAATCTGCCCGGCAGTGTATTTCCTCTCCCGCAGCATCATAAATCCCCAATCATCCATAAAATGGTCCATCTGCGCGTGGTCCGCCACTCTTCCCACCAGTTGCGGCGGGATAAACGTGATCCCCTCCGGGCCGCTCACCACCACGTCACCCGGCATCACCGTCACTTTGCCCATCCGGATCGGCACGTTGATTCCCATCAGCATCACATTCTTTAACGCCGACGGGTCCAGCCCCTTGCAAAATACCTCGAACCCTTTGATCCCCTGAATTTCCGACGTGTCGCGTATCGAACCATTGACAACGAGTCCAGTTACGGGTAGTGCCGGATCCTTTTCCCTCGTGGTAATCGCGGTGGCCAGATTCGATCCGATGATCGTCCCGTCTTTAATCTTGCCGAACAGGTTCACCACCATCACATCTCCGGGCCGAAGAGTGTTGATGACCCAGGAATTCTCCCCATGCACCGTTTCCCCTTCCTTCTTCCCGTTGGCCCGGATCACCGAGTCCACGTCCGGCCGATAGGGCATGAACACCGCCGTCACAA
>JBJKQK010000036.1:0-6727 GCA_046705285.1 Terriglobia bacterium | reverse complement strand
GCTTCCAGGCCGGAGCCAGTGGGCATGGCAACGTCGAGCAGGAGGATATCAGGCCTGAGTTGCCGTGCCAGCCTGAGCCCCTCGGTGGCATCGGCAGCCTCACCGATCACTCGATAGCCCGGTTCGGTATTCATGATTCTGTACAAACCGTCGCGGAAAATCGGATGATCGTCCACAATCAACAGCCGAACTTCACCTGGATGGTTCTGCATGCTTGGAAGTCTCTATGGGCAGAAAAAACTCCTTCTCTTCAAATATTCGATGTTACTCTCTGCGCCGGAGAATTCAATCAGGCAAGCTCTCGAAAGTGTACCTGCAAAAAATCCGATTTTGCTGTAGGGTTATTGCCTGATAGAGGTCAAGACAGGCCCACTGCTGAATGTTTCAGTAGCTCGTCGAGTGCGTTGGCACTTGTCCGCGCTATACTCAGAATCGGGCCTTCAATGTGAAGAAGTTGGCAGGACAGATTGGGAAATTGCAGCCACAGAAAAAAAGGAGATGTCGTAGGGGGAATGTCCGTGATGGCGAGGGTAGCAAGTCGATCCACCTGGGCGGCCCCAGTCGCCACAGGTTCCCGAAGTTGTACGCGATCACACTCAGCCGCAGCCGGACCTCATTCGATCGAAATCGGTGGCAGCCCAGCCGTGTCATTCCTACCGCCTGTTTCCCCTCCTTGATCCACTGCTCTACCGTCCCGGGCTTGTTAGAGAACCGCACCGCAGCCCGGTTCGTCGGGGTCAAGTTGGTCACAATGAAGCCCACGCGTGGGAACTGATCACCGGCGTGACGCTCTACTTTTGCTCCCAACCGCCGTGCCTTAGAGAGGGATTGAAGGAAAGCTGAAAGGGCTGATTCTGTGTCTCACCTAATGCGTATTAGCCTCCGTAGCGTTGCCAGCATATTCAAACCGGCATGAATACTGATGCCGACGAACTTCGGAAGTTTTGTTCTCGGAACTTAAATCGGGAATGTGGGATACGCCTCTCGTGGGAATCGGACCTTGAGTGTTGCTCCCTTTGACGGGGCCGACTCTATCGCCAGTTCGCCTCCAATAACCTCGACGCGCTCCTTCAAGACTTTAGGGGCTTGACATTGCGCATCCAATTGCGATTGACGTGACTCTTCAGGGAAGTTGAATCCCCGGCCGTCATCCCGGATGCTCAGCCGGTACGAATCTTTATCGGTCCCGAAGCGGACAAGGACGCTACGAGCTGCGCTATGCTTTCGTACATTGGTCAGAGCCTCCAGCACGATCAGGGCAACTTCACGGCATACCCGCGGACGCACAGCAACGTCATTAACCTCGGATACGAATCGGGCCGAAATCCCGGTTTCGCTTTGGAACGTATCTACTAAATCTGACAAGCAGCTTAAGAGCTGCCGGGAACACATGCCCTCGCACCTGAACCTCTGCATCAGTTCGCGCGCGCACGTTATCTCCTGCCGCAGAATCTCCTCCACGCCCTCAATTTGATCCGCAAGGTTGGAGGTGGATCCTTTGGTTGCTTGGCGTCTCACGATCTCCAGCCGCAATTCGATCGCTGCGAGACTTTGAATGAGCCCGTCATGCAACTCCCGTGCTATGTGGGCTCGTTCTGCAGCGCGAGCGCGGGCGCGCACGTGCCGCAGATGATAGACCCCATAGAGGATTGATGACACATGCATTACGATTGATTGAAGGAAGCGCAATTGCGAGGCAATAGCTATATTCACCTGGGGATCGAATAGGTAGATTCTCCCCGACCACGCGTCCCGAACAGAGAAATCGACCGCGAACACTTCACGGAAGGTTTTCGCCGCCCCCAAGGAGTCCGGTACTGAAAAAATACCCTTCTGCGCTCCTTTCCGATTCGTGCCGACAGCCAGCAGCCGACCCCCTCTTCCATGCTGCGGAGCACGAAAATACCAGCTTTTGGCGCCTGTCGAAAAGAAATAGGTATCCTCCCCGTCCTGTCCGAGTTTCGACAGCGTGATTGTGAACTGGTCAGATTTTCCAGTGCTTTCCCACAAAAATGCCTGGCCGCTCTCGATCTCTCTTACAGCTACCACAACGGATTTTGAATCAAAAAGGCTGCCGATCGCGCAAAGAGCCTCTTCAAAAGTATCTCGGAAACTGTGTCCTAGATTTGCCCTCCACAGGAGCCGGTTGGCGATTGACGCCTGCGCTTCAAGCCTCTTCCTAATTGCGAACCAGTACCCCAAAACCACCGCCAGCGGAATGAGGGATATATCTTCTGGAAGCATCTTCTCGGGGATATATCCTCGTCCAAACATGTGGAAGGACTTACTCAAGGCTAAAGCTGAGGTGACTTGGCCAACGAAGAGCAACAGAGACTCCGCAACACCCGTTGTTACAGCCTCCCGAGCACCCCAGCGCCAACCGGCGGCAATTGGTCCGAAAATGACCAAGAGCACAATCTGCCAACAGTGTGGTGCCGGCGTCAGCAGATACATGACTTGAGGCCAAATTACGTCGAGAACATGAATGCATAACGTACCCCCCTTGGTCGGAATTCCAAAAAAGCTAGTGGAAATCAAGACCAAAAAACCATAGAGGAGATAGAGGCTGACAACAAGAGAGAGAGCCGAGAGATCTGCGTGCGATCTGGCGGGATCATAATGAATAGCAATTAAGACGTAAGATGCAAGAACAACTCGCACGCCCGCCAGTTCTCTCTCTTTTTGCAGGGCCCTCGGTTCTTCGCCCCCCGCGCCTGCCCATAAATGAGACTTAAGGCGGATTGATTTTGCCCACGAACTCACTTGCCCCCCCTGGAAAGGAAAACGATCACCCCCGCGCAGCTATGAGTGCGCCGCGTCACCCACACTTGCACCCACTCACAAATGAGTTCGTCACCCAATTCACTCATTTCAACAGCCAAAATCCGGCTGAGCCCCGTATAGGCTTTATATGCATTGGTTAATACCACCGGGCAGGTACCGCCGTCAATATATCTAGTAATATACACCTATATATATACTAAGCTGTACACGCTTCCGCGCATTCCGGAGAGAGCGCCGGGGACCGTGGGGTCGGCTTATCTGAACCCCGCATCGCGTCCTTGAACGATGAAAGCGCAAACATCCTTCAATCGACTGATTCTACACTGCGGCCCACCTGGACCAGCCGGCCGGTAACTGAAGCATTCCGCGCAAAGCTGTGGACGATGGGTTACGGAGCATTGACCAGCGTTACCACAGCAAAGAGGCCGGGACGAGCAGGGTCGAGACGGTGTTTGGGGCGGTTGTAGTGCCAAATTCGCGCTGGGAGCCGTAAGCGTGGCAGACGGAAGGGCCGAAGACCTTGCGGGCCACAGCGATGTAGCTGAAAGGGCGAGCCAGTCCTGAGCGACTCTACCTGGAGATCAGACGGGACCCACGAATTTCTATTGAGTAAGAAGGTGGTCGATTGACTGAAAGAAGTTCTGCCCGGTAGCAGGTTCACCAATTTCGAGGCGGTTCGGGAACATCTGCGAGCGGTTGCCGAAACGATGGAGGCAGAGTCGCGAAGAACGGCAGCCCGATCTGGTGAAGCCTGAGAATGAGCCCGAGCTGCCCTTGCCGGATGGCCCTCGAGTCTTCCAACGCGAGGCATTGGAAACCGCAGCGGCCGGCACGTGCATTGTTCACCGAGTGCACCGGGGACACCGCTATCCCGCAAGACCATCGGAGCAGCAGATCCGTTTTTGTCTTTCAAGCGCATAGCCAGGTAGGGCAGTACAGAAGATACCCGTTATCCCTTCACCAGGCTTCAGTTGTTTCTTTGGCCTCCTTCCATATGCCGAATCAATGCGTGTCCAGACATTCCGCCCGCAGGGTCCCGTGGAAGCTTTCGATGTAGGCATTGTCGGTCGGATTGCCCGCGACGAGAGAGGGCGATCCGTACCCCGTTCTGGTAAGCCCAAAGGTCCATCGCCTGGCTGGAAAATTCAGTGCCGTCATCGCAGTGCGGCATCCTTGGAACACCCCATTGAGCCTTGATGCGGTTTAACACCCTCACAACGTCCCCGTCTTTCAGCCTCTGATCTGACTCGACCGCCAGGTATCCCCGCGTTTAGATATCCGGGACCATCAGCGAAGGAAACGTTTTTCCGCCCGTCAGTTGATCCGCGCCAAAGTCCATCGACCACACATGATTCGGGGCCGTGGGATTAAACCCGGGCGTGTTGAACTAAAAGTACAGCTTTAGTGCTAATTGGACTTCACGCGGATTACCGCTAGTGCTAAGGATTTCGCCTGCTGCCGAAGACTGGATGTCGGCGACCGGGTTAGAGAACGAAGGTGTATTCGTAAAGTTGAAGAAGTCGGCTCGGAATTGCAGATGCGTGCCCTCGCGCAGCTTTCCGAGACTGAAATCCTTAAGCAATCCAAGGTCCCAATCATGATAGCCTGGACCGTTAAGGATGTTAATTCCTGAATTCCCATAGGTGTACGGTGCAGGTACAGCAAAGGCACCCACGTTGAACCAATCCTGGATAGTAGGATTCGCCAAGGTGCCGTTCCCTATTCGATTGGGATACTGGGCGGTGCCTGTATTTGCCGGATCAGTATTGATGGTTGGCGTGAACGGATAGCCGGATTGGGCCGTGATGATGCTTGTTACCGACCAGTTGCCTAAAGTCTGTCCCACAAAACCGCTTCGATTCTTAAAGAACGGAAGGCCATAAACCATTCCGAGTGTGAAGCGGTTCGTAACGTTCAGCGTGTCCAGCGAACGCATACAAGCGAACTGGCATGCAGGGTTCTGAACATTAGAATACTGAACTTCGGATGTTCCATTTGGCTGATAGTCTAATCCTTTGGACCATGTGTAGGCGGCCAGGAGATCCAGGCCCTTCCATCCTCTCACTTCGGCTTGCGTTTGCAGAGCATTGTAATCGTTATTATCCGCGTTAATAACATAGGTTCCAGGCCCCCACGTGGGATACGGTCGTCGGGTCTGGATTGTACCGGGACCCGGACTGGGCACATTCAATAAATAGGAGTAGGGGAGGTTTGTGCCCTTACTTCCTACGTATGCGGCCTGGAAGGAGACGACATTGGCAAACAGCTTCTGCAAAGTCACATTCCATTGTTGGAAATACGGAAATGGGCGATTGGGATCAAGCTGGAAGTAATTGAGCGGGCCCAGACTATACGCGCTTGATGAGATAGGGGGAAAAAGATTGGCGATGGTATAAGACGGAACCGGTGTGGTGTTGAACTGTGCCAGGGCGTCGGCAATGTACGGCGGGTTCACGAATCCTTCACTGACATTCCGGTTCCCTTCTTCCTCCGTGTGTACGATAGCATAGCCGAGACGCCACACAAGGCCGTGCCCGGCGTCCCATGCGAGCCCCAGTCGAGGATCCAAATAGTTGTAGTTGGTGTATCTCAGGCTTCGCGGGAGCCCAACCTTGGAGGACGGCACAATCATGTTCGAGAACAACGGAAGCAGTATCGACGTCACCTGCTGCGCATTGGTGTTGATCATGCCCGAGGGCGTGCTGGCGACGATAATTTGGTTCGCCGCCGGATTCACCGACGCCATCTGATTGTGCAGGGCCGTAATAGGGTGAAGCAGGGGATAACGCAAGCCGAGGTTCAGAGTCAGCCGTGGCGTGACCTTCCAGTTGTCTTGAAAGTAGAGGGCTTGTTCGCGGTTAGAATTCCCAAACAAATTTCGAGGAAAATCACGCCCACCGACATAAGGAAGTCCGAGGAGGAAGTCGCCGAAGCCATTGCCCGTATACGTCCCGGAGAAAGTAAAGTTTCCACGGCTGAACGCCGCGTTGTAGCTGTCGAGCGCAAACCATCGCGCATCAAATCCAGCCTCCATTGTCTGCCGTCCCCGGACGAAGGTCAGGTTGTCGTTCAGCACCCACTCGTTTTCCCGCTCCCGGATAGGGACGAAAGCATTGCCGTTGATCCCCGCATAACCGCCAATATTCAGGCCCGGGAAGCCTGGGAACTCGGCGCTCGTCTGCGTGAAACCACCAATCCCTGCCTGTTCCGTGTAGTTGGTTCCGATACCTTGTTGTGTTCCCGGGTATACGATGCGGTTATACCCGAAGGTGAATTCATTCACCATAGAGGGACCAAACATGTGCGTCCACCCCAAGCCCGCGCGCTGGCTATGCACCCCCGTGGTTTCGCCGCCGTTTAGCGGGAAAGCGCCCGGAGAGAGCTGTGACTCCCGTAGGAACGAATAACTGACCTTTAGTGAATCAGCTGCCCGCAGGTCGTAATCGGTCCGGATGTCAAACTGATTGGTGTTATTGGTGTCGGTGGGACTTTGGTCGTACGTTCCGCCTGAGGTGTTGGGCAACGGAATAAACTTTAGAAAGTACGTTGTCTGTGGTGAAAACATGGTGGAAGGTATTTGGTTGCCCGGAAAAGCTTGGCCGGTATACGGGTCCGTGATGGGTGCCAACCCTGAGAAATTGCCTTGGCGCATCGCTGCCGTCGGAACGACGGAATTAAACGTTATTCCGCGGCTGATACGTGTACCTTGGTAATCGCCGAAATAGAAGGCACGATTTCTCTTGATGGGCCCACCCAGCGTGAAGCCAAACTGATTCTGCCGCAGCGGGGGCTTCGAAAGCGCAAAGAAGTTGCGCGCGTCAAGAGCGTTGTTTCGGAGGAATTCCCAGGCGTCGCCATGCACCTGGTTGGTGCCCGGCTTCAACTCAATGTTCACCACTGCTCCCCCCAGCCCGTACTTCGCGTTGAGCGTGTTGTCCTGGAC
>JBJKQK010000035.1:0-17067 GCA_046705285.1 Terriglobia bacterium | reverse complement strand
CTTTCTGGCAGTAGTCAAAGTTCGCAGCAAAGCCCGCCGTGGAGTATCCCCAGGAACGGAGAACGCCGGCCAGCGTCCGTGGTCCGGGCGGGAGCGGATTCGCCCAGTCCGCTCCATGCTGATGGGGAAGCAGGCCGGTGAACATGGAAGCGTGGGAAGCCAGCGTCCAGGATGTTGGCGCGATAGCGTTTTCAAACAGCACACCGTTCCGGGCCAGGCGGTCGATATTGGGCGTGGTGGGGCGCGAATAGCCGTAAGACGACAGGTGGTCAGCCCGGACGGTGTCGAGAACGATAAAGACGATGTTCGGGCTGCCGGAGCGGGCCTTACGCTCAGCCCTGTTGCGTGCGGAACCGGGCAAAGGACGTAGCAGGAAATATCCAATGCCGCAGATGGCAACAACCCCCGCCAGCGTCACTACCCTTGCCAGGCAACGCACCCACCGGAAGCGCAATCGGCCAACAAGTCGTGAAACAGGTTTCCACAGCAAATAGACAGCCAGCAGCGAGGCGGCAAATCCAGCGGCATACCAGGCCAGCGGAATCAGAAGGTCCTCTCGAAGGACAAAATTCTTGATCAGGATTCTGGCGTGCAGCCAGCGCAACCGCAAGGCAACAAACGCAACAACGGCAGCAGCGTCAGCCGCTACGAGCACGGCGATCCGGTGTCTGCCGGAATTTCGGGCCGCCAGCCATCCCAGCAGCAGGCCCCACAGCGCAAAACAGCCCATGTCAAGCAAGGGGGCCAGGAACCATTCCACGCGCCCAATATCAGGAATCAGGAGGGCTTCGATGCGAGGCGAGTTCCGCAGCAGCGCAGCTTCTAAAATTCCAAGCAGCAAGCCGGCAAGCGCGCTGATGGCTGTGAACCGCAAAATCATCTCTTTGCGACGGCATGCGGCTTCATCTGGTGCTGTTCGAACGATTTTCATCCGGCCGCTCCCACTTGTTCGTAGCGCCCTTCAGCAGGACAGGGTTGTAGCTAGCCTGACATATCTGTCTGGCATGCACAACAGTGTTTCAATTACGATTCAGTCCTACTCAAACATGTGCGTGGTTATGAGGCGTCGCGGAGGGTTGTCGGGTCCGTCGGGTTTAATCGAGGGCAAGGTATTTTTCCACTTCCGCAGGTTTGAAGCCGACCAGTTCCGGTTCGAGAGCGATCGTCATTCCAGTCCGGGCATGGACGGCCCTCCGGACGCAGCCGGCAAGCGTCAACACGTCATGGGCAGTTGCGCTACCCTCATTCAGAAGCACCAGCGGCTGGGTTTCGTTCACGCGCGCACCGCCTTCACGATGTCCTTTCAGGCCGCAGATATCAATCAGGAAGGCGGTAGGAATTTTCACCGATTCAGCGGAAGCCGAATGCTTGTGAAACTCCTCCAGCCGATCCCACTCCGCCGCTTTGAAATTGCGCTGAATATTGTCCCGCAGAACGGCAAATTCAGCCTCGCTCAGCACCAGATTCTTGAAAAATGAGCCGGCGTTCCCTCCTTTCTCTTCGCGCGGGAACGGAAACTTGCGGTCGCGGATTCTAATGATGGCTTCCCGGACCTCCTGGAGAGTGGGCGTTTCAACGGCCAGCTCCTTGAAGTGGTTGCGGACGTCCGGATAGCGGAGGTCGGGTTTGCCGCGCCGATCGAGCCGCAACTCGAGTTGCAGGATGAGGAATTCATTCTTTGCACTTGTGTTGAAAATGCTCTTTCGATAGTCGAAGCCGCACTCGTCGGCGCCGAGCCTTTGCACCTTGCCGGTTCGAATCTCCATGACGGTCGCGCTTTCCAGAACCTGGCTGATTTGCTGGCCGTACGCTCCAATATTCTGCACAAGCGCCGCGCCGGCCTGGCCAGGGATGTGCGAAAGGTTCTCGATTCCCCAAAGGCCCTCCTCGGCCGCCCGGCGGACCACTTCATCCCAGGTCTCACCCGCTTCAACCTGCAGAGTGACTTCGTCGCATCCGGCTGTTTCAACCTGGATGCCGCGCTGCGCGGGATGGATGACCAGACCCTCAAAGCCGCTGTCACAGACCAGGATGTTGCTTCCCCCGCCGAGCACAAAGATGGGCAGGCGTTCTTCCCGCGCGAACGTGAGCGCTTCAAGAAAATCCTCGCGCGTGGCTGCGCTGGCAAAGAACTTCGCCGGTCCTCCCACTTTGAAAGTAGTGAAGGGCTTGAGCGGCTCATCGCGTCTGACTTCGAAATGGGTCATGCCTCAGTGTAGCGCCCGGCGACCAGGGAGTCACTGCACACGCCGCTTGCGTCCTGCCCAGTACGGTTCCCGCAAAACCTTTTTCAGAATCTTGCCTGTTCCGCCTTTGGGCAGGCTGCTGCGGAACTCCACCGATTTGGGCACTTTGAATCCGGCCAGATGGCTCCGGCAGTGATCCAGAATTTCTGTTTCGGCAGGGGACTGCCCTGCTCTGAGAACCACGAGAGCCTTTGGGACTTCACCCCATTTTTCATCCGGCACAGCAATCACGGCGCACTCCAGCACTGCCGGGTGAGAGCCGAGAACGCGTTCAATCTCGGCCGATGCGATATTCTCGCCGCCGCTCAGGATCATGTCCTTGGCACGGTCGACAATCAGAAAATAGCCCTCGTCATCCATCGTGGCCAGGTCGCCGGTGTGCAACCAGCCATCGCGCATAGCCTGTTCCGTCGCTTCCGGCTGCTTCCAGTAGCCCGCCATCACCACGTCGCTGCGAACAACCACTTCGCCAACTTGCTCGCCATCCGGCTTCACGTCCTTACCCTGAATGTCAACCACTCGGATTTCCGTGCCGGCCAGCGCATAGCCTGCCGTGGCTTTGCGCCGCAACTGGACCTCGCGCGGTTCATGCACGAGATGTTCTTTGACGCTGGCGATGGAAATCACGGGAGAAGTTTCCGTCAGCCCATAGCCGCCATTGGCCAGGCAGTTGGGCATCTTCTCTTCAATCTCACTGATCAGCGATGTGCCGCAGGGCGCACCGCCAATGTTCACCACCCTGACGCTTGAAACATCGTACTTTGCAAAGTCCGGATGGTTCATCACCGCAGTGATCATTGTCGGAACCATCTGCAGGTGCGTTACACGTTCAGACTGGATGAGTCGAAGCACCTTCAGCGGGTCAAATCTCCTGGCCATGACGTGCCGTCCACCCAGAAGCGTCAACACGTGTGGAGTACCCCAACTGTTCACGTGAAAAAGCGGGACCGTGTAAAGGCCGACCTGGGTGTCCTTCCCAATCTCCGCCTGCAGCCTGTAAAAAGCGTGGAGATAGAGATTGCGGTGCGTCAGCATCACGCCTTTGGGATACCCGGTGGTCCCACTGGTGTAGAAAAGCTCTGCAATCGAGTTTTCGTCGATTTCGCGATAATCGATTTCCGCCGGCTCCGCGTCTGCCAAAAGCTCGTCATAAGTTTTCGAGTTTGCCCATTCGGGCGGCGACCCGCAAAGCGCAATCCAGTCCCTGACCGAGCGGACCTTTGGCCGCAAAGCCTCAATCAGCGGAACGAATTCAGGATCAAAGAAGAGCACGCCGGGCTCGGAATCATTCAGGATGTAGGTTAGTTCTTCCGGGCTCAGGCGGATATTCAGAGGCAAGAGGGTGGCGCCGAGTTGAGGAACTCCGAAATAAGCCTCCAGCAGGCGGTGGCAGTTGAAACTCAGGAAAGCCACGCGGCCGCTTTTTCTAAGCCCCAGCCGGACCAGGGCATTCGAAAGGCGGTCACAACGCTCGCCAAACTGCCGATAAGTGAACCGCAGGCTTTCGCAAACTACGCCTTCCTTGTTACCGAAGATACGCGCGGCATGGCGCTTGAAGCGAACTGGAGTGAGAGGAAGGATCATTGCTGATCGCCATCCTTTCGGCCCTCATGTGTTCGGTCCCTCGGCCTCGATCGCCCGCCTTTGCGAGAAATCGATTTGACCCACGACGAACCAGTATGCCAGCAACCCGCTGATCAGAAGGGTCGGTCCCAGCACAAAGGCCGCCACAAAAGAATGGGTCCATGCAGCCAGGAAGCCCGTGATCAGGGGCGCTGCAATTCCCCCGATGTTTCCGGCAAAGTTCAGGAACCCCGTCCAGACGCCCACTTCTTCCGAGGGCGCGCACACCTGCACAATCACCAACTGATTCGCGCTCGAAAGTCCCACTAACCCGGCGCCAACAATCAATGCAACAGCCACCATGGCGCTTTGGGCAAACGCCGCCGGAATCATCAGCAACCCAAACACGAAGCCGAGAGTGATCATGCCCTTGCGCGTCCGGGTTTCATCCCAGCCGCGATGGATCAAGCGGTCGGCAACCCAGCCGCCCAGGGGCTCGCAGGCGCCAAAAACAGCATACGGCATGGCGGAGAACAGACCAGCCTTGACAATGCTTAAATGGCGGATTTGATACAAGTAATCGGGCAGCCAGGTCAGCATGAGATACCAGAAATAGTCAAAGCAGAAAAAGCCCAGGCAGACACCCAGCAGATTGCGGTCAAAGTGCGCCAGTTTGAATCGCCGCGGAGCCTGCTCCTCGGCCTGCGCAGCTTTCTCTTCCTTCAGCTTCGCCAGCCTGGCAGGAAACGAAAAGAACCACGGAATCAGCCAAAGGAAGCCCAAGATGCCCACAAACACAAATGTGTCTCTCCAACCGAACCGCATCAGCATAAGGGGAATACCGACTCCACCCAGAACCAGGCCGAAACGCGTGCCGGAATCAAACATTCCCGAGGGCAGCCCGCGCTCCGAGGGCGAGAAAAGGACGCTGACAATCTTGTTCCCGCCCGGAAGGTAGATGGATTCTCCGATGCCCAGAACAATGCGCAGCAGGATGAGAATCGTCAGGCTTCCCGCCAGCCCCGTCAGTCCCTGCGCCAGAGACCAGAGCGCAAACGCTCCGGCATATACCCACAGCAGGTTCATGCGGTCCGCCATCAGCCCAATGGGAACCTGCATAAAGGTGTAAGACCAGAAGAACGCGGAGAGCAGGACTCCTTTGGACTCAAACCCCAGGTGAAGATCGCGGGAGATCAGCGGCAGCGCAAAAGATATGGTGGCGCGGTCAAGGTAATTGATGACCGACGCGATGAATAGCAGCCACATCACCACCCAGCGCCGCGTGTTGCTGACGCCAAAAGGGCCGGCGCCGGCGTATCGGACGTTCATAGTTGTTCCGTTTGATGAATCCATCGATTCCCCCAGCCTACAGGAAAGGCTTGGCAAGAATATCGCATTTCGCAAAGAGATCAAGAGCAAGATTGAAAACGGCGGTCATGAACTCAGGCCATCCGGCAAGGTCTCTCCCGCAGGATCGCAGGAATTGTTCAACTGCACTGGGAACTTCGTAGCGAAGTATAGGCCGAACCTAGAAGGGAAGCATGATCCAGCCCAGGATGACGGCAATGCCCACAAAGGCGGCAAAGACTTTAGCCCCGTAAATCAACCGCTCGCGCAGCGTCTGCTTGCTGAGAACTGCAAACACCACAGAAACCAGGAAGGAAAAGAGCACCAGAGCTTCGAAATGGGAGATCACCATTCGTTCACCTTGCGGCGAAAAACTTCCAGCGCCTTGCCGCGCTATTTCTTTCTGCCCAGAGCGATGTCGTAGGCATCAAGAATCGTCAATACGTTCAGCATGCCCGCAGAGATCAAATAGGCTGTACCGTAATCGGAGCAGACAAAGTAAGTGTTGCCGCCCCCGTATCCAAAAAAGGTAGCCGCCGGCATGGGCACTCCGATCGAAAGTTCGGCAAAGTAACCCAGCGTGTGCAGGTATGAACCCGAACCCGTGGAGAAAAACTGCCCTTGCATCGCGATCCCCAGTACGAACATCCCGACAATGGCAAGGAATAAGACCAATGCCCGCCACTTGCGGCCCAGCAGGAAATGCCCGAGCCCGGGAATGAGCCACGCGGCAACGCACAGGCCGAACAGGCTGCCCGCAGAAGGCTGCGCAGGGGCGGCCTTCGCGGCTTCCCGCGCCGATTTCTCATCCTGTTCGGCGGTTTTCCTGGCCATAGGCTGGAGTTAAATCTTCCAGGCAGGCTCACATCCCACTGCCTACTGCACCTTCGCCCACCCAAAGAGTAACCATACCATAGAGACGAAACCAGCAGCAATAAACGCTGCTGCGACTCCGCTCCCTAACCGCCGTTTGAGTTTGGCCGCCGATCGTGGCAGCCGCCGCGAATGCCTGCAAAATCTGAAGACGGGCAGGCAGGACAAAGGGGCAAATTACAGTGACAAATTCGGCTGTTCCGCCGGCAACATTGCCCGTCTTCGGTGAGCCGAACACAACCGTCGGCGTGGCAAGAGGCGCCGCACGGGTCGCACTTACGGCGCTCTTCCGGCGGCCGCAGGCACCGCAATGGAGAATCTTTTGCGGGCTATATTCTTTCTCATCAGCAATTGTGCTGGACATCCTTGACCCTTTTCAGTTGGCTATGCTACGTTCCATGTTTCGGTTGATGAACTGATTCAGGCAACGAGGAGAGGATTTGGCCACCCAAGCTGAACCCCGGCCCAAGCGCACGGCGCTTTACGCCGTCCATAAGGCCGCGGGCGCCAGGATGACGGAGTTCGGGGGCTGGGAAATGCCCATTGAATATGCGGGCATCACCCAGGAGCACCTGGCGGTACGGAGCCGCGCCGGGCTGTTTGACGTCAGCCATATGGGCGAGATCGCCGTTCGTGGGCCCAGCTCTCTAGCCTTCCTGCAATCGGTCACCTGCAATGATGTTTCCCGCCTGAGCGACCACCAGGCCCAGTACAGCGCCATCTTGTACCCCGAGGGAAGCGCGTTGGACGATTGCGTCGTCCATCGCCTGGGCGAAAACAATTACTTCGTCTGCGTGAACGCCGCCAACATCGACAAGGATTTTGACTGGTTCGTGGCGCACAACACCGCGGGTGCCGAGCTGGAAAACGTCTCCTCGCAATATTCGCAGCTTGCTCTGCAGGGACCGCGGGCGGCGGCAATATTGAGCAAGGTGACGAGCTTCGACCACTCTTCCATCCGTTACTACTGGTTTTCGCCCGCCCGCTGCTGTGGCGTGGATGGAATTCTGGCAAGAACCGGCTACACGGGCGAAGACGGGTTTGAGTTTTATTTTTCGCCCGAGCATTCCGAGCACGTCTGGAAGGCTCTGCTCGAGGCCGGAAAAGACGAAGGCCTGCAGCCGGCTGGCCTCGGCGCGCGCAACACGCTGCGCCTTGAGGCCGGATACGCGCTTTACGGCCATGAACTGGACGAGAACACGACTTTGCTGGAAGCCAACCTCGGCTGGATCTGCAAACTCGATAAAGGCGATTTCATTGGCCGGGATGTGCTGCTGAAACAGCGCGCGGAGGGCCTGCGCAAGAAGCTGGTGGGCTTTGAAATGGCCGAGCCCGGCATCGCACGCGACGGCTACCCGGTGTGGGTCGGCGGCAAAAAGACAGGACAGGTGACCAGCGGTTCTCCCGCTCCGTTCCTGAAGAAAAACATCGGGCTTGCCTATGTGCCGCCAGCGGCAGCGCATGCGGGCGAGGAAATCCTGATCGAAATCCGGCAGAGAATGGCGCGGGCAAGGCAAGTGGCACTACCTTTTTACAAACGTCCCAAGTAGGATGGAAAGACGGGGGAAACAGCAGGCCCCGAACGCAAATTTGTTGGGAGCGCGGATTCCATGTACCCTGAAGATTTTCAATACACGAAGGACCACGAATGGATTCGAGTGGAAGCAGACACCGGGACGATCGGAATCACTGACCACGCCCAGAAAGAATTGGGTGACATCGTCTACGTCGAACTTCCGAAGGTGGGTGATCCTGTGACGGCAGCCGAAAGCATTGGATCGGTCGAGTCAGTCAAGGCTGTTTCCGAAGTCTACTCGCCCGTAACCGGAGAGGTGACCGCCGTCAACGGCAAGCTGCAGGATCATCCGGAACTTTTGAATTCCGACCCGCACACCGCCGCATGGCTGATTCGCGTGCGCCTGTCAGACCCCAAAGAGCTCGATAAGCTGATGTCCTCTGAGGAATACGAGGCGTACATCCGGGAAGCGGAGTCGCACTGATGCGCTATCTTCCGAACTCGCCGCGCGATCGGGCGGAAATGCTCCGGGCGCTCGGTCACAGTTCGATTGAAGAACTTTTTTCACAAGTCCCCGAACAAATCCGCTTCCGAGGCCGGCTGAATCTTCCCGGGCCGCTTTCGGAACAGGAAGTCTTCGCACTTTTCCAGGAAGCGGCAAGGCAAAGCAGCCGCAAGTATGCCTCGCTGCTGGGCGCGGGCGCCTACTCACACTACCGGCCCGCGGCTGTTGACGCACTGCTTTCTCGCGGAGAATTCTTTACCGCCTACACGCCCTACCAGGCAGAGCTTGCGCAAGGCACGCTGCAGGCGATGTTCGAGTTCCAGACACTGATCGCGCAACTCACCGGGATGGAAGTCTCGAACGCCTCGCTTTACGACGGCTCCACGGCTGCCACGGAAGCTGTCCTGATGGCGCTGCGGCTCACCCGACGCAACCGTGTGGTGGTGGCACGGACGCTTCACCCGGAGTATCGCGAAGTGATGGCGACTTACGTACGCCACCAGGGAACGGAAATCGTCGAGATTCCCTATGCATCTTCGGGAAGGCTGGACCGTGCCGCGCTCGGCGCCGCACTCGAGAAGGAAACTGCAGCGGTAGTCATCCAGTCGCCGAATTTCCTCGGCGCCATCGAGCGTTGCGGCGAGGCGGCGGAACTTGCCCACAAGAGCGGCGCATTGCTGGTGGTGACGGTGAACGAACCGCTCTCGCTCGCGGTGGTCAATCCGCCGGAAGACGCAGACATCGTCTGCGGCGAAGCGCAATCTTTCGGCGTCCCGGTCGCTTTTGGCGGGCCGTACGTTGGTTTCCTTGCAACACGCGAAAAGTTTGTGCGGCAGATGCCCGGCCGGCTGGTGGGGCAGACCACGGATTCCGAGGGCCACCGGGGGTTTGTGCTCACGCTTGCCACGCGCGAGCAGCACATCCGCCGCGAGAAGGCAACCTCCAATATCTGTACCAACCAGTCGTTGTGCGCGCTGGCCGCAACCATCTATCTTTGCCTTCTGGGCAAAGGCGGGCTGAAGGCCCTGGCCGAGGATAACCTGGCCAGGGGGCATTACGCCGCCAGACAGCTTGCTGACGTCCCCGGTACGTCCGTGCCGTTTGCGGCGCCATTCTTCAATGAGTTCGTCGTCAAAACTCCCGGAAACGCCGAGGAACTTCTGAGCGGGCTGCGGCAGGAGAAAATCCTGGGTGGCGTCAATCTCGGACAGTTCTACCCCGAGCTCAAAGACCATCTGCTGGTGTGTGTTACCGAGACGGTGAACAAGGCGACACTCGACCGGATGGTTCGAGTGTATGAGAAGTTTGCGGGCCGGGCAAAAGTCGGCGCCGGTGCATCAACAGCCGATTCGCATGCCGTGGGTCAGGAGAAAGCATGAAGGAACATCCGCGCCACGCCAGGCCGCACATCACGCGCGACGAAAACCTGATCTTCGAGAGAAGTTCGCCCGGCAAGTGCGGCGTTGATCTGCCCGCACCAGATGTTCCGGCGGCTTCGGCGTCTGAGCTGCTGGGCAGTGAGAACTACCGCAAGGAAATTCCGGGCTTTCCGGAAGTCTCGGAACTGGAAGTCATCCGTCATTTCACGCGCCTTTCAACGTGGAACTACGGCGTCGATACCGGGCTCTATCCGCTCGGTTCCTGTACCATGAAATACAATCCGCGCATCAATGAAGTCGTCGCCCGCCTGGAAGGCCTCGCAACCGATCATCCCTATGCGCCAGCGGAACTGGTGCAGGGCTGCTTGCGCGTGCTTCATGATACGGCACGCTGCCTCGAAGAAATTACCGGCATGGATGCCGTGTCGCTGCAGCCCGCGGCGGGAGCTCAGGGCGAGCTTTCCGGCATCCTGATGATTCAGGCCTGCCTCGCCGACCGCGGCAATCCTCGGAAATATATCCTGGTTCCCGATTCCGCCCACGGCACTAACCCGGCCAGCGTGACGACTTCGGGGTACCAGGTGCGGCCGTTGAAATCTGACGCCCACGGAAGCATCAATCTGGCTGAGCTCGACAATGCAATGACCGAAGAGGTTGCCGGGCTGATGCTGACCAACCCCAATACACTTGGAATTTTCGAAGTCGGCATTCGCGAGATCTGCGAACTGGTTCACCGCAAGGGCGGACTGGTCTACATGGACGGCGCCAACATGAACGCGCTGGTGGGCATCACGCGACCGGGTGACTTTGGCGCAGACGTGATGCACCTGAACCTGCACAAGACCTTCACCACGCCCCACGGAGGCGGCGGACCAGGCTCAGGCCCCGTGGCCGTCAGGAAATTTCTCGAACCCTATCTGCCGTCGCCCATGGTCGTGCAGGCGCCCGACGGCACTTATGGCCTGGACTACAATCGCCCGAAGAGCATCGGGCGCGTTCGTGCCTTCTATGGGAATTTCGGCATGGCGGTGCGCGCGCTGGCGTACATCGCTGCCAATGGAGGTGAAGGGCTGCTCGAAACCACGCAGGACGCCGTGCTGAATGCCAACTACGTGATGCGCAAATTGCAGGACCTTTACGATCTTCCTTACGATGAACCTTGCATGCACGAGTGCGTGCTTTCGGACCGCCGGCAGGCCGCGCGCGGCGTCCACACGATGGACATCGCCAAGCGGCTGATCGATTATGGATTCCATCCCTACACGACTGCGTTTCCGCTGATTGTGCCGGGCGCTATGATGATTGAGCCTACCGAAAGCGCCAGCAAGGAAGAACTCGACGAGTTCATCGAAGCGATGCGGGCCGTAGCCGGGGAAATTGAGGAAGACCCGGAATTCGTTCTGAAGGCGCCGCACTCCACGCGCGTCAGCCGCCTGGACGAGGCCACCGCAGCCCGCAAGCCCATCCTGCGCTGGAAGGAATAGCCGGCAACGCCCACGCACCCACCCCAACGGGTCGCCTTTCTTCCCAAAAACTCTGCAAGGGCCTCATCCAGATCGTGCAGGGCGCTGGCGCCCTCGCCCGAAAAACTTGATCCGTGCAAGATTGCCAATGTTTTCGGCTGAAGATCCGCCAGCTTCTTCAACAGGCCGGCGAAAGCGGCGGTTTGGTCACACCCAACAGGAGTTGCCGGAGATGCCGGAACTGGCCCTGAAATGGGTGAATTTGCCCCTGGCCACGTAAGGTACCGGCATTGATCCCTGCCACAATATCTGGTAATGCACGAAATTTCTCCACATTATCTTGCGTTTTTTTCTTTACAGTCTATTCGCTTCGTGCTAGATTGAGCGAAGTGTTTAGGGGTTGCTCGCATCTCCCTTTTGTTGCGCGCCAAAGGGTCGATGGAAGAGGCGAGCGAATTGATAGCGGGGTGGCCGAAGTACCGGAAAAATCGGCGCCCGTACCCGTCTGCATGGCGCGCATCCTTACAGAAAAATTGTCGCGCCTGTCTAGAGGAAGGTCGTTCACTGTCAAGTCGTCCGTCTTGATTCAGTGGTTTGAACGGAGGCGATGATCTTGCTGACACTCAAAAGATTAGAATTGCTGGGCTTCAAGTCCTTTGCGGACCGGACTCGCCTGGAGTTCGAGGACGGAACCGTCAGCATTGTCGGTCCGAATGGTTGCGGCAAATCTAACCTGTCCGACGCCATGAACTGGGTGCTGGGTGAGCAGAGCGCACGCCTGCTCCGCGGCGAGCGAATGACAGACGTCATCTTCAATGGTACCGGCAGCCGCCCTCCGACCGGCATGGCGGAGGTAAGCCTGACACTGGAAGATCCCGACTACGACGGCAGCGATGACATTTCAGAGCAAGCTGAGGCGAACGCAGCAGAGGTGGAATCCTCGGAAGGCCCGGCCGGTACAGGAGAGGTTTCTGCCGGCGGCAAGCGTTCCGCTTACAAGGGGCACCTCAAGGACGGCTCGGGCCAGATTACCGTGACGCGGCGGCTGTTCCGTTCCGGCGAGAGCGAATATTTGATCAATGGCCGCCCCAGCCGCCTGCGCGACATTCAGGATCTGTTCATGGGGACGGGGCTGGGCCCGGAATCTTATGCGATTATCGAGCAGGGACGCATCGGGCAGATTCTGAGCTCGAAACCCTCAGACCGCCGCCTGATCCTGGAAGAAGCCGCCGGCATTTCAAAGTTTAAAGCGCGCAAGCGCGCGGCCGAGTTGAAGCTGGAATCTTCGCGTGGCAACCTTTCGCGCATCACAGACATTCTGGAAGAAGTCATCAAGCAGGTGAACTCACTCAAGCGCCAGGCGTCCAAGGCCCGGCGGTTCCGCGAACTGCATGAAGAGATGATGGGCCGCCAGAAAGTCACGCTTGCCTCGCGCTTGCGAGTGCTTGAGATGCAGTGCCAGCGGCTTCGCGACGAATCCGACACTCTCCACATAGCTTGTTCGGAGCACAGCCAGCAGCTCGCGTCGCTGGAAAACGAGCAGAAATCCACCACGGCGCGCTGTGAAGAGCTCGAGAGTAAGCTGATTTCGATCCGTGAGGTACTGGCCGAAAACGAACTCGAACGGCAGAGGCTGGAATCACGCCTCGAGCAAATAAGGCAGCAGATTGCCTCGCTCGATTCTCGAAGCGTTGACGCCCAACAGGAAAGCGAACAGATCCGGGCTCGCATGGGTTCGCTGCAGCAGGAAGCCTCCAGGCTGTCCCAGGAACACGAGGAACTGTTGCGTGAGCAGTCGGCAGCCGAGCAAGAAGGCGCCCGGCTGCTGGAAAAACAGGAAGAACTCGGCATTCGCATCCGGGAAGCGGAGCGAGCGGTCGAGCAATCACGACAGGCGTTATTGGCCTCGATCGGCCGGGCGGCCGATCTTCGCAATCAGCTCGTCCAGGCTGAGGAATCGGGTCTGGCGCTCGACCGCCAGGAGGCGCGCATCGCCACGGAGCGAGCCAGCGCCGAGGCGGAACACCAGCAGCGGGCGGCCGAACTCGAATCGCTGTCGCGGGAATATGAGCGGTCACAAAATGAGCTGGCACAGCTTGCAGAATCGGTCTCGCGCACAGCGTCCGCGCTTGAGCTGGCACAGAAGGAAGAAGCCGCCGGGCGGCGCGAGCTGGAGAACCTTCGCCGCGAGTTTTCCGGGATGGAGGCGCGCAAGCAGACGCTTGAAGAGTCTCTGGCTCGGCATGCCTATTCCACGGAAAGCGTGCGCCGCCTGCTGAATGGAGAATTTCCCAGCAACGGGCATCGATTCCGCCCGCTGGGTGTGCTGGCGGATTTCCTGGAAGTCTCTCCCGGATACGAGGAAATCGTGGAAGAGTTCCTGAAATCGGAGCTGGACTGCGTGGTGGTGGAAGAGCACGCCGAAGCTCGTTCAGGAATCGCGATTCTTCAGGCGGAAGGGACCGGCCGTTCAACTTTCTTTGTGACCCGTGCGTCCGCTGCGGGGCACATCAGCAGCAACGGCCATCACCAGATCCAGCAGGAAGCCGGCGTCGTGGCGTCTCTGCGAGAGATGGTCCACCTCGAGCCTCGCCTGGGGCTGAACGGCGATCCGCCTTTGCCATCACTGGGCAAGGCGTACCTGGTGGAGGATACGGCAGCCGCCGAACGGCTGGCCGTGAATTATCCCGAATGCCATTTCGTCACTCGTGCCGGGGAGCATTATCACCATCGGCTTGTTTCCGGCGGGCGGGGATCAAGCGCCGGGCCTCTGGCGCTGCGGCGTGACTTCCGCGACCTGGAGCGGCGCACGGTGGAAGTGGAATCAGACATTCAGGCCCGCGAAGTGAAGCTTGCTGAAATCGAGCAGCGCGCGGCGAGCCTGCAGGAAGAACTGAAGCGATTGACTGCCACTCAGCGGGAGTCCGAAAAAAATTCCCTTGTCGGCTCTGAACGATTGCGGCAGATTCAGCAGCTTCTGACGGGCACGGTTGAGCGGCTGCGCGTTCTCAGGGAAGAGAGCGAAAGAATCGCGGAAGAACGCCGGGCACTCGAGTTGAAGCAAGTAAGCCTCCGGGCACAGCTTGAAACCGAAGAGACCGAAAAAACGAGGCTGGAGGGGGAAATCACTGCGAGCGCCGAACAGGTGAGCACGCAGCGCCAGCAGTTTGATCAGGGCGCCCAGACTCTGGCCCAGGCGCAGGCCCGATTCAGCACGTTACAGGAGCGTGGCCGGGCGCTCGAATCGGAACTGGGCCGCCTTGCTGCCCAGAGCCGGGAAATATCTGACCGCCTGGACCATCTGGCCCGGCAGCAGGAGGGATGGGCGGAAAATCAGCGGCAGCTTGCTGAGGAAGCTGAAGCTGCGCGCGCGCGCGATGGCGAACTTGAAACTCGCCACGCCCGGCTCAAGGAAGAATTGCAGAGCCTGGGCGAGGGATTGCAGATGGTCCGCGCCCGCCGCGACGAGCTCCATCCGCAGGTTGAAGAGGCCCGCGCCCGGTACGATACCGCTCGCGAGAAACGCTCCGAAGTGGAAGTCGCACTGGCGCGTGCGGATTCAGATTGCGATCACCACGCGCAGCAGTGCCGCGAAGCCCTTCAGCAGGAACCCGGAAAGCTGCGGGCTGAACTGGCCGAAGAGGCCGCCCTGACGGGCGAGGCTCTGGAAGCCGCCGAAGAGGAAGTTCGCCAGCTCAAGAAAAAGATCGACAATCTTGGCCCACTCAATATGATGGCGCTTGAAGAACTGAAAGAGGCCGAAGAACGATATGAATTTCTGGAAGGCCAGCGGCAGGATCTACTGTCGTCCATTGAAGACACGACCAAGGCCATCAGGGAAATCGATCACCTCTCGCGCCAGCAGTTCATGGAAGCGTTCACGGCCATCAACATTCACTTTGCGGAATCGTTCCGCACGCTTTTCGGCGGCGGCATCGGCCAGTTGCGGCTGACCGATGAAGACGATCCGGACAGCGGGCTCGACATCGTGGCCCAGCCGCCCGGCAAGCGCCTGCAGAACATCCTGCTGCTTTCCGGCGGCGAAAAAGCGCTGGCGGCGCTGGCGCTGCTGATCGCAATCTTCCGCTACACCCCAAGCCCCTTCTGCGTGCTGGACGAAGTCGACGCGCCGCTCGACGATACGAACGTGGGCCGGTTCACGCGCCTGATCCGGAAGATGAGTTCCTCAACGCAGTTCATCCTCATCACGCACAACAAGACCACCATGGAAACCGCCCGTGCCATCTACGGCGTCACCATGGAAGAGCCCGGCGTCTCCAAGCTGGTTTCGGTGAAGCTCGAAGAAGTTGAACCTGAGCCCGTCGCCGTCACGGCGTGACGGGCATCAGTAGTTAAGCAGGGCAGGGCAGAGCTGCAAAACACCGTAAAGCGAAGGACAGTGTAGATTTTGCTCGCTGTGCGCCAAGGGGACAATTTTCTCGCAAGAGCGCGGTTTCAAGTGGCACAAAATTCAGATAAGTTATTTATTATGTGCATGTTACAAAATTTGATTTTTATCTTCCGCAGCGTCCCATTTGTCTCATTTTGAGGGCTTCTTATTGAATGTAGCCTATCTATAAAGCCTAGCACCAACCTCCAAGCCCCGCCAGTTTGAATGACTGTTCGAAAAGAGCCCCCGCGCAAGGGCAACTCAGTTTCGCGATGATGCCGCCCGTTCTCCCTTCGTGGTTGTCCTCAGCCAGGCGGCAAATTCGTTGAGCGCGGCGACTGACTGTGGAAATCGCGCAACAGTGCCGGGATTCACAGGGAAGTCGTGGTGCATCTCCGCGGCATGCAGGTGAGTCACGGCGACTCCGGCGGCTTTCAGCTTCTCTGCGTATTCAATCCCTTCATCGCGAAGCAGGTCGTACTCAGCGGTTGCCACCAGGGTCGGCGGAAGCGCAGGAACTCTCTTGATGCGCAACGGGGAGACGTTCGGATCGTCCGGCGGGACGCCCGGCGCGTACTGCTTCCAGAGCCAGCGCATGCGGCTTGCCTCCAGGCCATAGCCCGTGGCGTTTTCCGTGTAGGAGGCGTGACCCGCGCTGGGATAATCGGTGACCGGATAAAGCAGCATCACTCCCACCGGCCGCTCTGCCCCGCCCGTGGCACAGATGCGGTTTGCCGCCACCGCGGCAAGATTCGCGCCTGCGCTGTCTCCGCCCAGCAGCAGCCGTTTCGGGTCCGCGCCAAAGTCTCCGGCACGGGCCGCCGCCCATTCGTAGGCGGCCAGCACGTCGTCCAGCCCGGCCGGAAACGGGTTCTCCGGAGCCAGGCGGTATTCAACCAAAAGGATGCTGACACCAGCGGCCTCACTGAGCAGGCGGCAGAACGGATCGTGCGTCTCGATCGAGCCGACCACCCAGCCTCCACCGTGCGCGTACACCAGAACCGGCGGCGCAGTTGCATCCGGCGGTGTGTAGAACCGCCCGGCCAGCCCCGGAGCGATCGTCACGTCCCGCGCTTCCACACCGTTCGGCAGCCCGGGAATCGAGCCGCGGTCTTTCAGCGCCTGCAGCATCGCCGCGCGGCCCATCCGGGCAAGCTCCGCATCGTCCGGCTGCACCGGGGAAGGCGGCGGAGCCGTCTGATCAAGATAACGCCTCACGGCAGGATCGATCGGTTTACGTTTGAAATCGCGATTCATCAGGACCTCTCTATGAATCATGCGTCGTTGAATGCCCGGAAAAGGGTATTGTAACTCCCGTTTGCCCCAGCGCAGTTGGGCAATGGGCAGCAGGAAGTGGGCAGTAGGGTAGCGCAAACCGCCGCCGTTGCGGTCTGCGGCCTCTGTCTTTTTTGGGTGCCGATGTGGGCTGATCGACACAAAGCGAAAACCCGCGGACCTCAAATCCGGACGACCGCGCTACCTTACTGTTATTGCACTGGCTTCGCGCATACCGAGTCCCCGTTCTCGTCCACGTTTATCAGCCGCGTGTCTGTACAGCTTTGGGAATTCGAGTCTACTACCACATCATCTCCAACTAGCCATAATGTCGAGGTGATTCTATCTACTGCGTCTACAATGTAGGCCGTCCCGTCGTCAAGCTTCAGATACGCGCCGCTGGCATGGTTAGCCAATATACTTGCGCTTTGGCTGCTAGATGGGACCGACGTTGAGGGAGGCACTGCTGGCAGAGTTGCTGATGGCAACCGAGGCAAGAAAGATGGCGCT
>JBJKQK010000034.1:0-18983 GCA_046705285.1 Terriglobia bacterium | reverse complement strand
TCTGGCAGGAATGGCGAATTTCATCCTTCCGCGCATCTATCCAGAGTTTGGTGTGAAGCCAATGTCCCTTTAGGCTCTTGTTCCAGGGCGTCCAGGTATTCCCCGGCTCAGGGCGATGGTAGGCCTGCGGAGTCGACTCGTACATGCCCGGACCGATGGGGCCCATCTCATCAAAGCATCGCTGCAACATGGTGGGATCCAGATGCCATTTCCCGACGATGTAGGTGTGGTAACCGGCTTCCTTCAAAGTCTGGCCCCACAGCTGGGTGAAATCCCGGTCCGGGTTTGCCCGAAAAGTGTTGAGACCCGTCACCAGCATCATCCGGCTGGCTATGCAGACAGCGGGCGTCCAGCTTCCCTGCTGGAAACAATGGGTGAACGCACAACCGCGCGCCGCCAGGCGGTCCAGATTCGGGGTGTGAACCTGGTGGTCGAAAAGGGAGTGAATGGCACGATAGGTCAAATCGTCGGCGATCATGAAAAGAAAATTCGGCTGTGACCCCGCAGTTCGCTCTGTGGACGCGGTGTTGCACCCCAGGGCTCCACTCGCCGCCGTGCCTGCTACCAATGACTTTATAAAAGTTCGACGTTCCATCCTCTCCCTCCGTAATTGACTCAGTGATTCTCTCGCGGATCAACTTCAGGCCATACACCAATGTTCAAAAGCATGTCCGATTATTGAGCGACGTGCCTCGTTAGCGGAGGTTGGAAATCAAAGCGCTCCAGGTAGACTTGATCTCCTGCCTGATGCTGACAGATTCCCCATGCGACTCCTTCGCCAACGGGAGACTGACGATAGGCTCCAGGAGCTGCGGGAGTCGTTGCCGGCACGAACCGCCGTCTGAAATGGATTCCGTCCGGGCTGTACCATATCCCGTTACCGTGGGCCACAAGGGCAGCCATTCCCACGCCCAGAGGCCACACCAGGACCTCATGGCCCGGCAGGATGAGAGGATTGCCTTTGTATCGGGTGTAGGGTCCTGTCGGCTTACCCGCCACGGCAAGTCCCATCGAGGTCAGGCCCCGCCATTTTTTCACGTGATTCACCCCTTTGTAGTAGAGCCAGTAGCGACCCTTCACGACAACCAGGCATGAATCGTCAACGCGGAAGTCGTCCCATTTGCCGCGCCTTTCAGGCTTCAGTACTGGATTGCCCGCGAACCGTGTCCACGGACCATTAGGGGAATCGGCGATAGAAACTCCAATAGCTGTCCGCGTCGCGTCCTTGAATCGATTCGAGAATGGTTGGGGAACACCTGTGTAAAACAGATAATAGCGATTGCCTGCGACAAGAATGTTGGGTGTGAATACACCGTGTTCGTCCCAACTGCCCGCGGCTCCTTTTGCAATTGCTTCGCCCTGCTCAGTCCAGTGCCGGCCGTCTGAGGAAGTCGCATACCAGACGGTGCCCGCATAGCCCGCAGGGTATCCTTGCTGGCCGGCAATGATCTTTGTGTACCACACATAGTACGTGGAACCGACTCGTATGACATCGCTTGGATCTCGGCGGCTGATCCCGCGCTCCAATCCCAGGCCGACGGCAGGGGAATAGCTGATCCTGGTGGCAAATGGATTTCCTGATGCAAACCCCCAGCCCGATAGGAAAAGCAAGAATGCGATGATGGTAGCCGGTTGCTTCACTTTCGTCACCTTTGATTCAACGTGAAGAGAAACCTTGGGGCTGTGCCGTGTACCGAGACAAACAGTCAGGACACCATTCGCCGTTGAATGGAATTGCATTGTACTGCTAACGGATTTCCCTGCAAAATGTGTTCCACTTGGTGAAGGGGAGACAAGCTCTGCCGGAAGACAAGTTGCCAAGGAATAGCCAGCCGAAACTCACCGGTTTGATGAGGGAGTGCCCGGTCCGCAGGGATCGCTCCCTTATCGGAACGATAGATCTTCCCATGCCTGAGAGAACTCATAAGGGAAGCTGTGGATATCCGCCTCCCTTATGGCCGGCCCGGCTCACCACTTGCGCCGTTTAGAGGTGTTCGCCTCAACTCCGACGAGCCAAATGAGCGCGGCGACTTGTTGAAGGCAGTTGCAACCCGTTTCAGGTATCCTCCGAGGCATCTTCCAGAATCCATTCCCCATGTAAAAGTATTTTGCGATATTATCGCTGGCGCAAAGCTGGTGACCAGGACATCTGCAATGTGGGTCCTCTTGGACTGGGCTAGAAACAATGAGAGGTTCCTGCCATTCTCTAATCGAATCAACTGCGGCGAAGGAGGAATTCCATGCGGGGAAATCAGATGACGAGACGGGATTACTTAAAGCTTTTAGGAGCTGGAGGCACGCTGGCTGCGGTGGGTGCCAGCACGGCATGCACGTCGGGACGGGCACCGAGCAAGGCGCAGCCCGAAGAGGGACCCGGCGAGCCGGCCTCGGTGGTGGCGGACCGCGAGCGGCGCATGAAGTGGTGGCACGCAGCAAAATTCGGCATGTTTATTCATTGGGGGCTATACAGCGTGATCGGCCAGCACGAATGGGCCATGGAAAAGGAAGGTATCCCGATTCTGCAGTATGAACTGCTGGCCAAACACTTTATCCCCAAGCCCAATGCGGCTCGCGAGTGGGCGAAGCTTGCCCGGCGGGCAGGGCAGAAGTACATGGTGATGACCACGAAGCATCATGAGGGATTCTGCAACTTTGACACTAAGCTGACGGACTACTGCGCTCCCAGGCAGGCTTGCGGGCGCGATCTGGTGCGCGAATACGTTGAGGCCGCGCGGGCGGAGGGTCTGCGGGTAGGCTTCTATTATTCACTGATGGACTGGCACCATCCGGACGGAGCGCTTTGCGCCACCGACGAAGCGGCGCGTAAACGTTTTGTGGCTTACACTCACGGGCTGGTCCGCGAACTGATGACGAATTACGGCAAGATTGACATTCTCTGGTACGACGTAGACTGGCCGCTGACGGCGGAGCAATGGGAATCGAAGCGGATGAATGACATGGTGTTCAAACTGCAGCCAGACATCATTGTGAACAATCGCAACGGGCTGCCCGGTGACTTTTCCACTCCCGAGCAGCATATCCAAGCGTCAGAAAAGGGCAGGTCCTGGGAAACCTGCATGACCATGAACGACAGCTGGGGTTACCAGAAGGCCGACGACGATTTCAAGTCGTCCAGGACCATCGTGCGCAATCTCATCACCTGCGCCAAGGGTGGAGGGAACTATCTGCTGAACATTGGTCCCAAGCCGGACGGTTCAGTACCTGAAGAAGAGGTTCGGATCCTGGAAGCTGTGGGCAAATGGATGGACAAGAACGGGCCAACGATTTACGAGGCCGAGCGCTGCGACGCAGGTGGAATGCCTTACGCGAATTTCACGCGCAAGGGGAATACCCTGTACATCCATGTACACTTCTGGCCGGGCGATACGCCGGCGGCGAGCTGGTTGTCGTTCTTCACTCCGCAGACGGTCGTCGCCGTGGGCGGGTTGCGTACCAAGGTGCTGTCCGCAAAATTGTTTGCCTCAGGCAAGAAGGTGAATTTCCGGCAGGATGACATTTCGGTGCAATTCAATGGCTTGCCTGCCAAAGCTCCTGACGACCCGGTGACTGTGATTGAGGCGGAGTGCGAATCAGAACCTGTCGTCAACGGCCTTTATGTGCGGGAACATAGGAAGCGCTACAAGGTAGGGGTGGACTGGTCGTAATGCTCGGCCCCGGAACAGTAACAACTGCGCAGGCTTGCTCATCAGGAGACTCGCGCTTGAGCAAGCCTGCCCCGGACAAGCCTGGGATCAGAGATTGAACAGAATTTTGATGCTGCGGTCGGGATCGTGCATTCTGTGAATTCCCTCTTCGATGTCTTTAAGGGGCAGGCGATCCGTCACCACATTTTTCACATCAATGGCGCGCTGTTCGAGCAGCGAGATGGCGACAAGAAAATCCTTCGGAGTGTAGACACGCGCGCCGGAAGTTCGGATTTCCTTGAAGACTAAATTCAGAACGTCGATTTCCGCCGGCGACTTCGGCAGGCCGATAAAGGTGATGTGGCCCCTCACCTTGCAGGACTGAACGGCATCCCGGCAAGCTGCCGTTGCTCCCGTTGCCTCGAACACATGGTCCACAAAAGTCTCGCCGGTCAATGTCTTAATCACCTCAGAGGGCTTCACATCCATAGGATCGACGACAGCGAATCCCATTTGCCCGGCCCGGTCACGCCGGAACGCATTTGCTTCCGACACCAGCACCCGGCGCGCGCCTACCGCGCGTAGCACCTGGGCCACCAGGTTCCCAATCGGTCCGGCCCCGGTAACCAGCGCCGTATCGCCTGCCAGGAATCCGGAAGTTCGGACCACGTGGACTGCCACGGAGAGAGGTTCGAGCAGCGCTGCCTGTTCGTCCTCGACAGCCGGCGGGACGGGGATCAGTTGATCAGGCTTGGCCTTCACATATTCTGCGAATCCGCCATCTGTATCGATCCCAATCAGGCCGAGCTTCTCGCAGACGTGCGCGTTGCCTTCGCGACAGGGTGCGCAGCGCCCGCAGGAAATCAGCGGGAAAACAGCAACGCGATCGCCTGCCTTAAAACCTGATTCCTCGGCGGTGCTCGTTTCTGCCACCGTGCCGAAAATTTCGTGGCCCAACACGCGTGGAGGAACCACTCGAGGATGTTTGCCAGCGTAAATCAACATGTCGCTGCCGCAGATGCCCGCGTACCGTACCTTCACGAGCAACTCGTCCGGATTCAGTTCGGGCTTTGGCCATTCCTGAAACTTGAGGTTTTCGGCTCCGGTATAAACGCCTGCTTGCATTTGAATTGTCCTTTCATCAAGAATGGGCCGCGTGTGGCAGAGCCGTGAAACGGCTGGCAACCCGCCGTTTGTTCAACGGCGGAGCAGCGGTCAAGCTCCATGTTATTTCCATTCGGGCAACAAAGGCAACACGGACGGAGCATTTGAACCGATGCTGAGGCTCGGGAACGCCGGCGGCCCGCGGACCTCCTGCAAAACGGGGCGCTGACACCAGTGATTTTTATTCCCTCTCAAGTGTAATAGAATTCTATTTAAGCCTGTCACTTGGACTTAAAACTCGAACCTGAAGAGGGAGGAAAACATTATGGCCACTTCAACAGAGTCCAAAGGCCGTTCGCCCCTATCCATTTCGACCAAGCCGCTCTCCTCCGAAGAGCTCCGCAAGATGAACGCTTATTGGCGGGCCGCCAACTACCTTTCGGTTGGGCAGATCTATCTCTATGCCAATCCGTTGCTGCGCGAGCCCCTTAAAGCGGAGCACGTGAAGCCGCGCCTGCTGGGTCACTGGGGCACTACTCCAGGATTGAATTTCATCTACGTTCACTTCAACAGGATCATCAATAAATTGGACCTGAACGTGATTTACATAACAGGGCCTGGCCATGGAGGGCCGGGGCTGGTGGCAAATACTTACCTGGAGGGGACCTACAGCGAGTTCTATCGGAACATCCCGCAAAGCGCGCTTGGCATGCAGCGGCTTTTCAAGCAGTTTTCGTTCCCTGGTGGAATTCCCAGCCACGTGGCGCCTGAAACACCGGGCTCGATTCACGAGGGCGGGGAACTCGGTTATTCGGTTGCCCATGCTTACGGAGCAGCATTTGACAACCCGGACCTGCTGGTCTGCTGCGTTGTAGGAGACGGAGAGGCCGAAACAGGGCCGCTGGCGACAAGCTGGCATTCGAACAAATTCCTGAATCCTGTGCGGGATGGCGCTGTCCTGCCTATCCTTCATCTGAACGGTTACAAGATCAACAATCCAACCGTGCTGGGCCGCATGAGCGATGAAGAGTTGAACGACCTCTTTATCGGCTACGGTTACAAGCCCTACTTCGTTGAGGGCGACGAGCCCGAAGCAATGCATCAATTGATGGCTGGAACGCTCGACACAATCGTGGAAGAGATCAGCGCGATTCAGAAAGCCGCGCGCGACGATGGAAAAGAATCCTGCCCCGTGTGGCCGATGATCATCCTGCGGTCGCCGAAAGGCTGGACCGGACCCAAAGTGGTGGACGGGCAACAGGTGGAGGGCACCTACCGGGCGCACCAGGTTCCGCTGGCCGAAACAAATACAAACCCTGAGCACCTGAAAATGCTCGAAGAGTGGATGAAAAGCTATAAGCCTGAAGAGCTCTTTGATCAGGAGGGCCGATTGCTTCCTGAGCTGGCGGAACTGGCTCCCAAAGGCAACCGGCGGATGGGCGCCAACCCTCATGCGAACGGCGGAGTTCTTCTCAAGGATCTTGTGATGCCCGACTTCCGTGATTATGCGGTCCCGGTCCCCTCACCCGGGAAAAACCTGGCGGAAGCGACAAGGGTGATGGGCAGGTTTCTTCGCGATGTAATGAAGCTGAACGGCGATTCGAAAAACTTCCGCGTTATGGGCCCCGATGAAACGAATTCCAACCGTTTGAGCGCACTGTTTGAAGTTACGGACAAGGTCTTCATGGAGGAGGTGCTGCACACTGATGATCATCTCTCGCCGACGGGACGCGTGATGGAAGTCCTTAGCGAGCACATGTGCCAGGGTTGGCTTGAGGGCTACCTGCTGACGGGCCGGCACGGTTTCTTCTCCTGTTACGAGGCCTTCATTCACATTGTGGATTCGATGTTCAACCAGCACGCCAAATGGCTGAAGGTGACACGGAACATCCCCTGGCGGAGGCGCATCGCATCCCTGAACTATCTGCTGACTTCCCACGTGTGGCGGCAGGATCACAACGGTTTCTCCCATCAGGATCCCGGCTTCATCGACCATGTGGTAAACAAGAAAGCCGATATCGTCCGGGTCTATCTTCCCCCTGATGCCAACACTCTGCTTTCCGTGACCGACCACTGCCTGCGCAGTCGGCATTACGTGAACGTCATCGTAGCCGGCAAGCAGCCGTCTCTACAGTGGCTTGACATGGAGTCGGCCGTCCAGCACTGTACGGCGGGAATTGGAATCTGGAGTTGGGCCAGCAACGACCAGGGAGGCGAACCTGACGTCGTGATGGCGTGCTGTGGCGACGTTCCCTCGCTGGAAACGCTGGCGGCAGTGGACCTTTTGCGGCGGCATTTTGAAGACATCCGGATTCGAGTGATTAACATTGTGGACTTGATGACCCTTCAGCCGTCAACCGAGCATCCGCACGGGCTTAGCGACCGCGACTTTGACATCCTTTTTACCACAGACAAGCCGATTATCTTTGCCTATCACGGATACCCCTGGTTGATTCACCGCCTGACGTATCGGAGGACGAACCACAAGAATCTTCATGTGCGTGGCTATAAGGAAGAAGGGACGACAACCACGCACTTTGACATGGCGGTGCTGAATGAACTCGACCGATTCCATCTGGCCGGCGATGTCGTGGATCGCGTCCCCCGGCTGGCTCGAATTGGAGCGCATTTCAAGCAGGAACTACGCAACAAGTTGATCGACCACAAGAACTACATCGTGAAATACGGCCAGGATATGCCGGAAGTAAAAGACTGGAAGTGGCCTTACTGAGCACCTTCGTTCGCGGGCGGATACCGGAGGGATGCCGCTGGCGCAGAGATTGATCTCACCTTATTCCGCCAACGGCTTCTGTCCCTTAAACCTTCAGCCTATAAAAGCGAGCGGCATTGTCACCAAAAACCGCCTCTGCAGAAGCCGTATCAAGGCGGGGACTGATTACAGCTTCCAGCGCGCCAATCACCCGATCGTAGCTGCCGGCCAGCAGGCACACTGGCCAGTCGCTGCCGTACATTACACGGTCCGGGCCAAAGCACTCAATAACGTGCTCGATGTACGGGCGCAAATCTTCCAGCTCCCACGAATCGTGGCTGGCCTCCGTAATCATTCCTGAAAGCTTGCAATACAGATTCTTGTGCTGGGCAAGATCCTGAATCAGAGATTTCCACGGCTCCAATTTGTGCGCCTTGATTTCTGGTTTGGCAATGTGGTCGATGACGGCTCGCAGTCCCGGAACGTCTTCAAGCACTTTGGCGACGTGGGGCAGGTGGCGCGGGTGGACCAGGAAATCGAATGGAAAGTCCATCCGGGCGATCATTCGTAAAGCATCCGTAACCCGTGGCCGCAAGATCCAATCGTCGTCAGGGAGTTCCTCCAGCATGGGCCGGAGTCCGATGAACTTGTGCTGCCGGGAATAAGACTCAAGCCGTGAGGGGAAATCTCTATTCTCAAGATCGAGCCAGCCCACAACGCCGGCGATGAAATCGTTCTTTTTTGCAAGCTCCAGCAGGAAATCGGTCTCGGCAACCGTCGGCGCGGCCTGGACAAGCACAGTCTTATCAATTTGATGGCGTTCCAGGCTGGGTCTGAGGTCTGCGGGCAGGTAGTCGCGGTACAAGGCTGTCATCGTGGGCCTCATCCAGGAATAATCACCTCTCGAAACTTTCCAGAAATGCTGATGGCTGTCGATCCGCATCGCGTCACCTCACTGCGCCCTCTTAAGTCACAAAGTGACTCTCAGGAGCACTTGAATGTTTCAATCCTTTACGCTTCATGTTGTACAAATAACTTTAATTCCTGCATCCATAATAAACTGGTTCGTACGCTTATTCAGACCGTTGAGAAACTATGAAAGACCATCGCGGGCAGTTAATCCTCCTGGCACTGTTTCGAATGACGCGCAGCATCGCTGCCGGCATGATCACGATTGCCTTTCCATACCTCGTACTAAGATATCGCCATTACAGCCCTTTCCAGCTTGGCCTGCTCTATACTTCTGCGGCGATCGCCACCGCAGTCCTGGGTCTGCTGTTTGGATTCCTGACTGACTCCTGGGGAAGGGGCAAGACACTTTTTCTGGTTGGATTGCTGCTTCCGGTCAGTTCGGCCATTGTATTTATTTCCACTTGGTTGCCCGCCCTCTTTCTGGCCACGACGATAGGCGGCTATTCGGCCACGGGGTCATTGATGTCGGGCGGAGTCGGTGGCGCTGCCCAGCCCATCCAGAACGCGGTGATTACTGACCTGACGACATCGGAAAACCGTACCTCTTACTTTTCGATCCTGGCCTTTCTGGGCGGGATGTTCGCAGCTTTCGGAGCACTGCTGGCACGCCACGCGGAAGTTCGGCATGTGTTTCTGTATGCCACCATCATTTCCGGCGGCGGCCTCCTTTTCCTTCCCTTTGTCAAAACAGAAGGAGTTCGAGGCAATCTCCGAAAGCTTCACAGCAAGATTGTGATCGGCAAGTTTACCCTGACAGGAATGATAAATGGATTCACGCAAGGTCTGGTGGTGCCATTTTTGATCCCTTTCTTCGTGATTGTTTATCATGTTCCAAAATCCGAGATGGCCGTTTACGCATTCGCCAGCGGAGCTTTGGCGTCCTTCGCCCTTCTGGCTGCACCGCGCCTTGAGCAGACACTGGGATTCGTCAACAGCATCGCCCTGACTCGCGGGCTGGGGACCGCGATCCTTGTGCTCCTGCCTTTCTGGCATATCTATGCGCTGGCCCTGGCGATTTACATGATAACGCCTGCATTGCGCGTGATGGCGGTACCCGTGCAACGCACCGCCCTGACGGAAATGGTGAACCAGGACGAATTGGGCCGGGCGCTGGGAATCAACCAGGTGGCCCGGCTGGGAGCCTCTTCGGGAGGAATCACGCTTACGGGATATTTGTTTAATATTTCAGAAATCGCTGCGCCTTTCTGTATTTATGCAGTGGCCATGGTGGCAAACATCTATCTTTATTTCCGCTTTTTCCCTCGAAAGGACCTGAACAGGGCCTGACACAATCCTCGCTGCAGTTTCTCCTGTACGCGCCAGAAGCGGACTTCTCCTGGTAATGCGCCCGGCCGTTCGGTCCCACGCCGTTTTGGGCCAGACAATCCCGGCGCCAAACACCCGGCCCAATGCTAAGCTAAGCACAGATGCCCGAAGCCTTGAGCCATCACGAAGTTCTGGGGGTTTTCCGCAAACAGCCGCAGAGGACTTTTCGCATCCGCGAACTGGTCCGCGAACTTGGCTTGAGGTCGAGCCAGGCCAGGGAACTGAAGCTGGTGCTGCACGGCCTTGCGAAAGACCACAAGATTACGGAATCGAAAAAGAGCCATTTCCGGCTGGCGTTGCCCCGCCCCCACGGGAAAGAGGGTGATCGGGAAGCGTGGCACAAGGGCAGGAAAGAAGGATCACGCCGTACGACTGAGAGGACGCACCGCGGCGAACATCGCGCGGCTCAGGCTGCTCCTATGCCCATGCAAAGCAACGTGGTGACGGGACGTCTGGTGGGCCATCGCGATGGCTATGGATTTGTCGTGCCTGACCGCCCGCTGGCGGGAACCGATCAGGACATTTTCATCCCGCCCGGAGCCACGGGACCGGCTTTGCACGCAGACCGGGTGGAAGTTCAGGTCGTCCGGTCACGCCCCGACTGGCGCACCAGGTTCTCACGTGACGCCGGACCCGGCACACGGGTCGAAGGCCGTGTTCTGAGGGTAATCGAACATGCGCAGAAGACCGTTGTCGGCGAATTCCATGCCGGAACTCGTTCCAATTATGTTGTTCCCATCGATCGTCGCATTCCGCATGAGATTCTCATTCCACACGGTCACGAATGGCCGCCTGCTGTGCGCGCCCGCCATCGGCAATTCGGCGGAGAATCCGAAGGCAAGCGAGGGCGGCAGGCAAAGGGGAAAGCCGGTGGTCGCGAGCTGGCAGGCATGATTGTTGACGTAGAGCTGACTGAGTATCCGCGGCCCGGTGTGCAGCCGCGCGGCCGCGTGATCGAAATCCTCGGCAGACGCGACGAATTCGGGGTGGACGTGGAAATGATGATCCGCAAACACCACCTTCCGCACCGCTTTTCAGAAGAGGTGCTGGCGGAGGCGGACAACACGCCACAATTCATCTCTGAAAGTGAGCGCCGGGGCCGCAGCGATTTCCGTTCGCTGCCGATTGTAACCATCGATGGCGAAACCGCAAAGGACTTTGATGACGCCGTGTATGTCGAGCGCCTCGCCGGAGGGCATTATCTGTTGCAGGTCGACATCGCGGACGTCGCCCACTACGTCCAGCCGGCCACGGCTCTCGATCGTGAAGCTCGTTTGCGCGGCAACTCCGTCTATTTTCCTGACCGTGCCGTGCCCATGCTGCCGCTGGAGCTTTCCAACGGCATCTGCAGCCTGAACCCTTATGTCGATCGCCTGGTGATGTCTGTGTTGATGGAAATCGACCGCCAGGGCAATACGGTCCGGTACGAGATTGCTCCCGGAATCATCCACAGCGCCGAACGCATGACCTACACCGCCGTCCGCGACATCCTGGCCGGGGATCCGGGCGCCTGCCACGAGTACGGGGCGCTGGTGCCGAATTTCAAGCTGATGGAAGAGCTGGCCCAAATCCTGATCCGGCACCGCCAGCAGCGGGGCTCCATCGATTTCGACCTGCCGGAGCCGGAAATCAAGTTTGACGAAATGGGGCACATGATCGGGGTCGCGCGCTCGGAGCGCAACATCGCACACCGCATCATCGAGGAATTCATGCTGGCGGCCAATGAGACGGTGGCGGGCTGCCTTGCGCACAAAGGTGTGGCGTCGCTCTACCGCGTCCACGAGAAGCCAGACCCGCAGAAGGTGCTGGAATTTGAGGAAATCGCCGCGACGTTTGGCTATTCGCTGGGGATCAAATTACCGGCCCGGCTCAGCGTGCAAATCCACGGCAGAGGCGACCGCGAGCGGCGTCCGAAGCTCCATGAGCAATTGGAAAAGATCGATCTGGAGATTACTCCGCGGCATTACCAGCACCTGACGCGGCGCATCGAGGGCCAGCCGGAGGAACGCATCCTCTCTTTTCTCATGTTGCGCTCACTTAAGCAGGCTCGCTATTCAGAAGAAAACCTGGGCCACTTTGCCCTGGCCACGGAAACCTACACGCATTTCACATCGCCCATCAGGCGTTACCCGGACCTGATTGTGCATCGCATCCTGAAAGTTCTTCTTCATCAGCAGAAGCAAGGCCTCATCCGGGGAACCGTTCCCTTCGAAGGCGCCATCCGAAAACCGGCAGTCTCCGGCCGGCAAGCCGCTGCCTTCGCGTCAAAAAGCGAGAAACATGCGGGCCCCGTGAGTGCGGAGGAGTTGCGTGCCGTCGCAATTGAAACCTCTGAAGCTGAGCGGCGCGCACAGGATGCCGAACGCGAGCTGATCAACCTGAAGAAAGTCGCCTTCATGGCCCAACACCTGGGCGACGAGTTCGACGCTCTTCTCATTTCCCTCACCAAGCACGGCTTCTTCGTGGAGCTTGTTGACCTGTTCGTGGAAGGCTTCGTTTCACTCGATAGCCTGGAGGATGATCGCTACGTGTACCGGGAAAGCCTGCGGGCTGCGGTGGGACGGCATAGCAACAGAACTTACCGGCTGGGCGACAGGGTTCGGGTCCGCCTGGACCGGGTCGACCCCGCGGAGAACCGTATGGAGTTCTCAGTCGTCGGCTGATGCGCCGAGCCGGCACTCTTCTTCCTCAAAATCTGCCCGATAGCCGAAAGTGAGGTCTGGCGGGCGTATGCTTTAACCAGGCAATACCTTAGAACATTTCTCCCCGCTGATTCGTAATATTCTTTAGACCTTCCTGTTTCCGGGAAGGCCGGCCCACGAATTTAAGAGATCAGGAGAAGAAACATGATGACCCAAGGCCGAAACAACATATATAAATATTTGATGGTTTTGGCGGCTACTTGCCTGGCATTCTCGGTGGGATCCTTTGCTGCGGAGGGACACTTCGAGCGTACTCTCCAGGTGACTGGGCCCGTCGATTTGAGCATTCGTACCGGCGCAGGGGCTATCGCGGTGCGTACGGGCGGCAACTCGACCGTCGAGATTCGGGGCACGATCAGGGGCTGGAACGGGCTTTTCTCGAACGGGGATGCCGAGAAAAAGGTAAATTACCTTGAATCACATCCGCCCATCGAGCAGCAAGGGAATACCATCAAAATCGGAACCTCCTCTGAACCTCAAATGCTACGTAACGTTTCCATCAGCTACGAGGTGGTGGTCCCTGTGAATACCCGGCTCAGTTCCAATACCGGTTCTGGAAGCCAGACGGTTGTCGGCATCGCCGGACCGATGGAGGCGTCAACCGGTTCCGGAAACATTAAGGCCTCGAACATCGGCGGCAGTGTGCAAGCCGCAACGGGTTCCGGCCAAATCTTTCTGGAAGCGGTGAAGGAAGGAGTCCGAGCTTCCACCGGAAGCGGCAACATCCAGGCAAACCGTGTGGGCGGCAGCGTCCGGGCTTCCACAGGCAGCGGCGTGGTGACCGTCGAGCAAACCGGCGTGGCGGATGCCTGGGTCAGCACAGGATCGGGGGATATCGTCCTGAAGAGCGTTCGTGGCCTGGTAAATGCCAGGACTGCAAGCGGTTCAATTACGGCAGAAGGTGGCGGCCAATCGCCCTGGCACCTGGAGTCGGTGTCGGGCGACGTTTCGGTTCGAGTGCCTCAGAGCCTGGGATTCGACTTGCGCGCTCATACCGTTTCCGGAAGCATTTCAACGAATCGTCCCTTAACGATCCAGGGGACAATCAACAAGCGGGAAATCACGGGAAAAGCGGGAAACGGCGGATTTCTTCTTCATATCAGTACTGTTTCAGGAGATATCCACATCGACTGGACGGCGTGAGAAGAAGTTTCCACGGTCTGCCCGGGTATTGAGGATTAGATTTGAATCGACTCCAGCTTCGGCCTCCACTGGGGCCAGGGGTCGGTCTGGAACTCATCTCCTGACTGCGGGCGGTGGCCGGGTCAAATTGAGCCACTACAGGCTGCAATCAGCCCGAGTCTGTTGCAGTCGGGACTCGACTGCCAGCTCTGCGGCATGTAAGCTCATGCTGCACAATGGTTGTTTCCTCTATCAGGGCCTTCCTTTGGAGCAATTTCAATGGCGAACTGGACGGAGGGAGTCTGCGCAGCTGGTGGCGTCAATATCCATTACCTGAGAACCGGAAGAGCCAGACCGCCATTGGTTCTGCTCCATGGATTGACCGGGAACGGAGCCTGCTGGAGCCCTTTGGCCCGCTCGCTTGAAGATGAATTCGATGTGGTGATGCCGGATGCCAGGGGGCATGGCAAGTCCAGCGCACCGCTCCATGGATATCGATACGAGGATCACGCAAGCGACGTCCTGGGCCTCATCCGAGGGCTCGGGCTTGCCGCCCCTATTCTCCTGGGGCATTAGATGGGCGGCATGACGGCGGCCGTGGTGGCGAGCCAGATCGGCGATGCCATTCGCGGAGTCATCCTGGCTGACCCGACCTTCTTGAGCCCGCAGCGCCAGCGCGAAGTTTGCGACAGTGATGTCGCCGAGCAGCATCGCCGACTTCTCAGCTTGAATAAGGACGACGTGTTGGCTGCGGCACGGTCCCGCCACCCTCATCGTTCTTCTGAGATCGTCGAACTCCTGGCTGAGGCGAGATTGCAAACCCGGATGAGTGCGTTTGACGTTCTGATGCCGCCCAATCCCGAATATCACCAGTTGGTGAGCAGGATTTGCGTCCCTGTTCTCCTCGTCATTGGGGATGCTCCCGTCGTTTCGCTTGAAACGGCAAGAGAGCTGCAGAGCCTTAATCCGCGCGTTCGGGTCGAACTGATTCAGGGCGCTGGCCACGGGGTTCCGTATGACCAACCCGAACGCTTTGAGGCCGTCGTCAGGTCCTTTCTAGGGTCCGTGGCCGTCGCTTAGCCAGGCACCTGCGCATTTGCCGGCAGAGGTTTGCCGTGGCCGCCGTCCGCTGCTGTTTGACATCAGTTGTTTCGCGGCGTAGCATTTTGCTATGGTTTCTGCCAGCAGCGATTGCGGCGAGGTTGAGCTGGAATGTCCGTGCTGTGGTGCACGCCTCAAGGTTGATGTTTCGCTCGGCAAAGTGATCTGGCATGGCCAGCCGCCCCGGAAATCCGAGGCCCCGGACATTCATCACTCCGCTGAGTTGCTTGCAAAAGAAGAGGCCCGGCGCGAGGCCATGTTTCGCAAAAGCGCTGAGGACGAAAAAACCAAAGCCCAGTTGCTGGAGAAGAAGTTCTCAGAGGCTCTCAAGAGATCCAAGGACGAGCCCCTTGTTCGGCCTTCTCGTGAGATCGATCTCGATTAAAGGCGCATGGCGATCGAGCAGGGGTCTTTCCTGCCGGTCGCAACCCAGTTGCCGCCGTTCTTCTCGATGTGCATTGAACCCTTCCGAAAAGCTGTGTTAGGATGCGACGTTGTCCTGAAAGCTGAATATCGTGAAAAATCGATCGCTGAAAGTTTGAGGAGTCCCTTGTGAAAATTTACGACGGCGAGAATGTCCGCAACGTTGCCCTGCTTGGTCATGCTGACACCGGGAAGACGCAGCTTATTTCCGCGTTGTTGTACACGGCGGGTGTAACCACGCGGCTGGGCAAGGTGGACGATGGCACATCGGTCACCGATTACGATGAAGAGGAGATCGAACGCGGCTTCTCGATCAGCTCCGCGCTCGCTTACGCCGAATGGAACGGCACTAAGGCGAACTTGATCGACACGCCCGGCTTCAACATTTTTCTCCACGAAGCCGAGGCCGCGTTGAAAGCCGCCGATTCTGCGCTTATCGTGGTGCATGCGGTGAACGGCGTGGAGGTGCAGACCGAGAAAACCTGGGGCTTCTGTCAAAAATACAGCCTTCCCCGTGGCCTGGTCATGAACCAGATGGACCGCGAGCGCGCAAGCTTCAAACGCACGCTGGATGCCTTCCAGGAGGAGTTTGGGAGGTCGGTTATTCCCGTTCAGCTCCCCATCGGTGAAGAAAAGGACTTTCGCGGCGTGATCGATCTGGTAAAGATGCGTGCCGCGCTTTATGAAAGCAATGGTTCCGGCAAGGCCAGAGACAGCGAGATTCCTCCGGAGATGCAGGAGGAGGCTACCAAGGCCCACGAAGCCCTCGTCGAGATGGTGGCGGAGGGGAACGATCAGCTTCTGGAAGAATTCTTCGACAAGGGCACAATTCCGATTGAGGACCTGGTCCCCGGGCTCCGGCAGGCCATTGCGGAAAACCGCCTGACCCCGGTTCTTGTTTCGGCCGCCCTCCCGAATATCGGAAGTCAGAGCCTCCTGGATTTTATTGCTGATTATCTGCCCGCTCCGACGGCAAAAGGGACTGTTGAAGGTCTCGATCAGCCCGGTGGCCAGCCGGTAAAGCGCAAGATCGCTGACGACGAGCCGACATCCGCCTATGTCTTTAAGACCGTTGCCGACCCCTTTGCCGGCCGTCTCAACCTCTTTAAGGTCCTGTCGGGAGTAGTCAAGACGGAGGCGACCCTCCAGAACTTCAACCGTGGAGTGGCTGAACGTCTGGCGCACATTGCCGTGCCCCAAGGCAAATCCCAGGATCTCGTGCCGGAACTTCGCGCGGGTGATATCGGCGTGGTGGCAAAACTCAAGGAGACTTTGACCGGCGATACGCTGGGAGACAAGAACGCACCCATCATCTATCCTCCGGTAAGACTTGCCGAGCCTGCCATCTCCTTTGCCATCGAACCGAAATCCCGCGGGGACGAAGACAAACTTTCCACCGCCATTCACCGAATGCTGGAAGAAGACCTGCTCCTGCGTTTTTCACGCGACGAACAGACCAAACAATTCCTGCTTTCCGGTTCCGGGCAGCAGCATGTCGAAGTGGCTGTCTCAAAACTCAAACGGCGATACAACGTCGAGGTAACGCTGAAAGCCCCCAAAATCCCCTATCGGGAGACGATCCGCGGCAAGGCTGACGCGCAGGGCAAATATAAGAAGCAAACGGGCGGCCACGGCCAGTACGGCGACTGCAAAATCAAGATGGAACCGCTTGGGCGTGGCGAAGGGTTCGATTTCGTCAATGACATCTTCGGCGGCGCGATTCCGCGGAACTACATTCCGGCTGTGGAAAAGGGAATTCTCGAGTCTGCGGGACGGGGGTTTCTGGCGGGTTATCCGGTGGTGGATTTTCGGGTGGTCCTCTACGATGGTTCCTATCACGACGTGGATTCTTCCGAACTGGCCTTCAAGATCGCCGGATCGATGGCCTTCAAGAAGTGCATGGAGCAGGCCAAGCCTTGTCTTCTTGAGCCCATTATGGACGTGGAAGTCTCCGCTCCTGAAAACTATTCGGGCGACATCATGGGCAATCTGACGAGCCGCCGCGGGCGAATTCAAGGGATGGAGCCCAAAGGAAGTTCCACGGTCATCAAGGTGCAGGTTCCTCTGGCGGAAATGCTGACCTATGCTTCGGACCTTACCTCCATGACCCAGGGGCGCGGAAGCTATTCGATGGATTTCTCCCACTACGATGTGGTCCCGCAGCAGATCGCCGACAAGATCGTTGCCGAGGCCAAGGCTTCGGGCCGGGGTGCGGAGGAAGAAGAATAAGCTGATTTGCGGCCATCAGGCGCAAGGCTTCAGTCGGCGTGGCTGTGGATTGCAGTCGCGCTTGAAGCTATCCGCAGAGCGGCCGTGCCCCGGTCGTCGGCAATTCTCGGGGGTGCTTTCGATCATTTTGCTGTAAGGCTGGACCAGCCCCGATTGCCCAGCGATAGTCCATCAGCCGGGAGGCGCGGAGTTTATGAAAAAAGCGATCTGCTTGCTGTTCCTGTTTACGTGGCCCCTCATTCTGCATGCTGTTCCGCCAAAGAAGATTCCTGTCCTGGTTGACACCGATATCGGTACCGACATCGACGATGCCTTTGCTCTGGCCCTGGTCGCAAGAAGTCCTGAGCTGCAGTTGCTGGGCGTCACGACGGTCAGCGGAGACACGCAAGCGCGGGCGCGCCTGGCTGCCAAGCTGCTCTGGGTGGCCGGCCTTCGGAACGTTCCGGTCGTGCCCGGCAAGCCCGGAAGGCCCCTGCCGGATGAGCAGACCCGCTGGGCCGAGGGCTTCAGAAGCCCGCAACTCCGGCCCGGAAACGCCGTGGACTTTCTCGACTCCACTCTCCGCCGCTACCCGGAAAAGGTCACTATCATTGCCATCGGGCCGCTCACCAACATCGCTGCTCTGCTCACCAAAGATCCGGCGATTGCCGGCAAAATAGACCGCATCGTCATGATGGGCGGATCCATTCATCACGGGTACGCCGACGATCCGACGCCGGTCGCGGAATACAATGTGGCATCCGATCCTGCGGCGGCGCAGAAAGTGTTCAGTTCCGGCGTGCACATCCTGATGGTGCCCCTTGACGTGACGGCCATGCTCCAGCTCCACTGGGCTCCCCGGCACCGCATTTTTGCCAGCCTTACACCTCTCACAGACGCTCTGGCAATCCTGTATAACCTCTGGAACCAGAGGACGCCGACGTTGTTTGATCCCATGGCTGTGGCCATGGTCATCGATCCCGGCCTCTGCCAGACCCAGCCTCTGAATATTGAAGTCGATTCAAATGGTTTCACCCGCGTTGCCGACAACAAGCCGCCCAACGCCATCGTCGCATTACATACCGATCCGGCAAAATTCTTCCAGTTCTACCTTTCACGCGTTGCACCTGAGCCGCGGCATTAGAACAGCAGTGAAGCCGCCCGGGTGGTGCCTGCTCAATCATCCATCTCCCAGCCCTTGCCAGGGGTGGAAGGTGGCCGTGCCGGGTCTTCTTTGTGAGGGTGAATCCCGGTCGCGGGGTTGAGGCGTTCCGCGCGCGGGAGGGTCAGGTCCGCTGTGGTCCCAACGAAGAATCTCCCCGGCGAGGGCGGTCTGGAAGCAGTGCCTGCACGACATCATCCTGCAGGGCTGAGCGGTCCAGATAGACTGCAGCGCCCAAATCCAATGTCTGGCGGCGCAACTTCGCGTCGCAGCTCGGGCTGACCACCAGAACAGGGACCTTCCGTCTGGCTTCCCGGGTCCGTTTCAAGATCCTCCGGGCCTGCTGAACGCCGGCATCCTCATCCACAATCACCAGTTCGATGGCCGTCGAGCGGAGAACGGCAAGCGTTGCTTTAAGCGTGGTCGCCACGATGGGAAGGAATCCTATGGAGAGCAGGATCGAGCGATGGTGGCTGATGAAACCCAGGTTGTTGCTGAAGATCAAAACA
>JBJKQK010000033.1:0-103167 GCA_046705285.1 Terriglobia bacterium | reverse complement strand
AATTCATCCGGCAGGAATTTGAGAGCAACGAACCGGCCCAGCGTGGTGTCTTCGGCCTTGTAAACGACACCCATCCCTCCTCCGCCGAGCCGTTCAAGCACGCGAAAATGCGAAATGATTTGGTCTGTCACTCGTGGTGCGCCCCACCCGTCGCGCCACCATCTTAGGGGGCTGGGACAATGAAGTCAATGCTGGCCAGAATTTTGCTGCCCCGGCTGACAGCTGGTTTTCCGGACGGATGTTGTGCCACTCCGAAGTTGGCGGGTCGGGGGCACTTTGACGGTTAACGGGCTTACCGGAAAAGTGGCCATCGTATCCTCGCGGTGGCCAGGAGCGCGGCGCGACTGGCGCAGATATTCGCCTTGCGGTGTGTGTGCCTTGCGCCTCGGTCTATCGGGGTGATCTCGCAGAGTTGCTAGCTGACGTGCCTGGGTCTTAATACCAGTGGAAGTGAAACAGTGCACATCACTTTGAGGGGCCCGGTTGGTCAGCCTTGATGATTTCGACCTGATCGGGGGCATTCGGCACCAGGCAGAGAAACTCGAAGGGGGCTTCGATCACCTCGTAATAATGCGGCGTTCCGGCAGGAATGTAGAGGACGTCGCCGCTGCACACGTCGTGCACCTTGCCGCCGATTCCCACCTCGGCACGTCCGCGCAAGACGTACTGCTCGTGTTCCACCTTGTTGGTGTGGCTGGGCATTCCGCCGTCCTTTCCCATGACGAAGCGCCGCATCGCAAAATGCGGGGCGCCGTCCTCCGGGCCGATCAACACTTGCATCTGCGTGGCACTCCCGGCAGCGACATCTTTTAGCCCCACCGCCTCAGTTCGCTTTACCACGCCCTCCGTGTGCTTCCGTTCCTGGGCTTGTTCTCTGGCCATGCTCTAACTCCTCATCGATGTTGGATAACGGAATTATAGCTGGTTGTTGCGCTCAGGGTGATTAATCGAAAGCCGGTAGTGCAGAGTTATGCGTTTTCAGCGCATTACTCTGTGGGTCGTTCCCTTGACACCGAATGTCGTAGAGTCTCGAAAAGCCCAAACTCTGCGTTACTCGCTCGGAAATAGTTCACTTTGCCGATAAACGGGCTAACCTTATTTTTGGCTCGTCGTCACGAAAATCCAGGTCACAAGGAATGCAGGATAATGCCGGATCTTCTCCATGGCAGACCCTCATGGTTTGTCGCGATTTTCATGGCCTATTCCGGTTTTTAACCTACAACCCCCACCCTTGTTTAATTTCGCGATCACGTGCGTGTGATTGGCCAACGGTCTACGCGAAGAGCCTCAAAAATTCAGACACACCATATCCCCTAAGTACAATATAGGTACAACTTAAGCGTTCTGAGTATGCTTTTGAGTGCTTAAACGGCGCCAACCGCGACGGAATGTCAAGGACTTAGCCCTAACAAACGTGCCTGTCACGCATGAGGTCGCGGGTTCGAGTCCCGTCGTCCCCGCCAGCTAGATCCTTCAAAATCAGTAAAAGTCTTCCTTCCATACCCACCTCAAAGGCCGTTTCAGTAACAAAACTGTACCCAAACGACTTAATTTGGCCTCACTGTACCAAAACTCCTTTCGTGTCCGTGGGCTTGACAATCTATTCTGTCGAGGGCCTCTCGCATCCTGTTAAGGTTGGCTTGGCTGCACCGCTTGAAGGCTTCAGCATGGCCCTGTCGTAGTATCAGTGTGACGAAGTGATCTGCAACACCTCCTGAGCTCAACCTTGTCACAAACGTGACCGGGGTTTTGGGCACCAAGTCAAGTGAGAGCGGATACTGCGATTGGGCGGAATCCCACCATCGCGACTTGCGCGACGTCCTGGCCTTACAGAGTGACGCGGCCCTGGCGATCGCCCGTCATATGCGGGCGGAACCGACACCACGGGAACGGACCCGGATGGCGGCCCAGCATCCGGTCAACCCCCAGACCTATAGGACTGGGATTGCTCGGGCACCGACGTGCAGTTCCGGCGAACCATTGAACTCAGTCCCGGCACTGCATCTTTCCACCACGACTACGGCTGGCATTTAATTTTTATGGGACAATGGGCTCAGGCCAGCCAAGAGATCCAGCAACCTCAGGCGCTCGATCCCCTTACTGTGTGCAATCAGGCGTCCATGGGAAATCTCTTCTACTGGTCACGCCAGCTTGGCCGTGCGTTTGCCCAGCTCCAAAACACCGTCGGGATCTTTGGCGGCGAGGGCAATGACTGGCAATGACTATGCGTACAGCATCGTGGCGAAAGCATATTGGGGAAGACGGATGTTCGAGCCCGCCATGGCCGAACAAAAGAAGGCCATCACAGCCTTCGGATCGTCCCCCTTGTATTTTGTAATCCTGGGAAACATGTACGATCCGGCCGGGAAGCGGCCAGAGGCTCTGAAAGTCCTCTACCGGGTGAAGGAGCAATCGAAGAGAAAGTACATCTCACCCTACAACTTCGCCATGGTCTATAGTGGCCTGGGGGAAGGATCAGGCCTTCGAACGGCTGAAAGAAAAGGTGATCCGCGCTGAAGCCGTCAGCCAGGCCAAGGCGGAAGTCATAACCGACTCGCTCGAAGACCAGTTTGAAGAACTTTCGAAAGGCGACGAGATCGAAAAGCTTTTGGCTGAGATCAAATCGCGCCGACTGCCCGCGTGACTGACCGTTGTGCGATGGTCTCCATCTCTACTGGAACACCCCGAATGACTCAAAGGCACGAGCGGGCACGGTTGGCAGACCCTGAGGCGAAGCGGCAAGCAGCAGGCAAATGCCGAGATGACCGGGCCGCCACATCCTTAGCGCTCCACCGATCTTGGCGAGTCCTCCCTTATTGATTGAGATGCCGGGAAGCCAGCACAAGGCGATGACGCGCCTTTGCGTTCGAAGGATCGAGCGCGACCGCCTTCTTCAACTCGGCGACGGCTTCGGGGTATTCTTGCTGATGCCAAAATGCGGTTCCTAAGTGGAAATGAGCGCTGGACAATGAGGGATCATCCTTGATGGCGGCCTCGAATTCTGATTCCGCGCCCGGCAGGTCGCCGCGATGGAGCAGGAGGAAACCCCGTGCGTCGTGGGCTTCCGCCTTCGGGAGACCGAATTTGACCGCCCAGCGATAGAACTGGACGGCCCCTCCCTCGTCATCGCGGCGCTCAAGCGCCCGGGCCATGTTGTAATAGGCGTCCGCGAAATCGGGCTTGAGGGCGATGGCTTTGCGGAATTCGACAGCCGCACGGTCAGTGTCCCCGCTTTGCAGGTATGCCAATCCGAGAGAATTGTGGACGGCGGGAGACTTGGGAAGGAATTCGAGCGCCCAGCGAAGCTGGCGAATCGCGGCGGGCCAGTCGCGCTTGCTGAACGCCTCAAGGCCTTGCCGGTAATGGTCTTGGCCCTCTCCAATGCCGTGCTGGGCTTCGGCGCCCAAGCATCCAGGTCCGGCGACGAGAATGGACAGGAACACGCACAGGACTAAAATGGCCGTTCGTTGTGCAACTCCAGGGTTCCTCTTCCGCCTCAATCGAGTCCTCCTCGCCGCCCGGAATAAACAACGCCCGTCACCCACAGTACGCGATATTTGCCGAGGTATGCAATCTCCGCTCTGGATGCCCATCGCCCCTTTTCTTGGATCGGAGGCCACCCCGCTTCCTCTGCCCCGAATATACCTCCTGCGCTGAAGGAATTAGTGGGCACCCTTTTATCGGGCTGGACTTACCTCAGTGGGCGACATCAAGCCTTTCCGGCTGCAAATCTGGCAAGTTGTCCCCCACGCAGGTGCGAACCATGCCCAGGCTGGTACAATTTGCTTCAATAGGATCAGCCTGGCCGGAACAGGCCGGGACGAATGGCCGCTTGCCAGCTCGGTGGAGGCATTCCCACACGGATCGGGCGGACGCCAGCGCGCGAACCCCTGCTTCCAGGCAAAGAGCTGAATGGCGAAAAACCTCGTCGAAGGACGGTCGCCTAACCGAGTTGGATCTGACCATACCAGTAGCATGGGCCGGAGCATTTGAGTCAGCCAGGCTGATCGGCTGATTACCCCCCGCTTGGGCGAAGGCTGCAGTTCAAACAACGCGAGTGACACGGCGTTGATGGTGGCCGCATGCCGCGCTATTGAAACCGAGCGCGACGACGGGCAGATTCGCGATCTGATTGCCGAGTGCTTGGCGGGTGAGCGCGGCAGGTTGCTCTGCGGCTATCTCTGAAAGAGATCGTGGATCTTGCTGAAAAATGAGCCCGAGCGCATACGGTGCAATGTCGTCGCCCACTTATCCTCGGCAAGGAGTTCCCGCTCGACATCGGCTTCCTCTTTCTTCATAAGCTCAAGGACCCTCGTGTCTTCGTCATCCTCGAGCCAGTAGCCATGTTGATTCGGACAGAACTCCATCTCCAGGTCGTAGAATCTGTATTGGAACCTCTGTAAGCGTTCGCTGCATTCCGGGCACTGATCCGCCGTCGGAGTGGAGCTCAGAAATAGAGATCCCTTCGAGCTATCGCCGAAGTCGAAGACCTCGTCCTCGAGTTCTCCCAGTTCGACCTGCTCGAACCACATTCCTTTACAGGACTGACAGTAGTTTACCTGGAGCTTGTGCCGCTTCGTCGGCACCAAATCGACATGACATTTTGGGCATTTCATCTGATGGAACTCCACTTCTCTCGCCAAACCAAGGCGAATCGCAACTCTCTTGCCAATATAGATGACATCGCGCCGGCGTTCAAGCGCACGGCTGCCTGTTCGCCAGGAGCTTCCCTGTACCAGCCGGCTTAGGTCTATGCAACCACGGACTAGCGGAGTCATAATAACCCTTCTCGCTTAGGCCTTCTTGAGTGTTGCCAAGGAGCGCTTGAGCGGTGATATCACTCGCCGCTAAGCAACCGAAGGGTAGAAACGCTTCGCGTAGGAGCACAGAGATTTTTTTAGGTATTTCAAAACTTCACCAGAGAATGAAAACTTTCATGCCAACCGGCAGGCGCAGCAAGCCCTTGGCTGGGCTCGGTGTGCTCGTGCTCGGCGTGATCCTTGCTCAGTGCGCACACGCTCAGCAACCCAAGGATTTGCGGCCGCAGGGATACGTCAACGATTTTGCCGGAGTGATCAATCCGGAAACTCAGCAGGAGCTAACCGCCATTTGCACCGAAGTAGATCGGAAGGCGCAAGCCCAGATCGCCGTCGTGACGGTGAAGTCGCTCGAAGGCGAGCCCATTGACGACTTCTCGATTGACCTGGCAACGCGCTGGGGTATTGGGCCCAAGCAGAAAGACCGCGGGGTGATGATCCTCCTCGCACCTAACGAGCATCAGTACCGGTTTGAAGTCGGGTACGGTCTGGAGCCGATTCTGCCGGACGGACTGGTGGGCGATTTCGGGCGGCAAGCTAAGCCTCTGCTGCGCGCGGGGAACTACAGCGGGGCGCTGTTGCTGATGACCGAGCGCGTGGCCGCTGTAATTGCGAAAGACCGCGGCGTCACGCTCAGCTCGCTCTCGGGACAACCGCCAAGCCCGCCGGAAAACGAAGAAGAAACGCCACAAGGCGGCGGACCAAATCTTTTGCCACTGCTGATGTTCGTGTTCTTTCTGTTTTTCCCCTTCATCGGACTGCTCACACGCATTTTCGGCGGGCGCAGCCGCTACGGCCGCGGGCACAGCGCCTGGTGGTGGATGGGCCCCTGGTTCTGGGGCGGGATGGGCGGCGGCTGGGGCGGAGGATCGTGGGGAGGCGGAGGATTCGGCGGCGGCGGAGGATTCGGAGGATTTGGCGGTGGGTCGTTTGGCGGCGGCGGGGCAAGTGGGAGCTGGTAAGCCGGAGCGGAAACCATGGAAAAATTGCTGGCGCAGTTCAAAGAAAAGTTGATGGCTGCAGCGGATAAGAATCTGAAGGCCATCGTGCTTTTTGGTTCGGCGGCGCGCGGGGAATATCATGAGCGTCACTCTGATTTGAATGTGCTCTTACTGTTGGAGCGGGCCCAGGCAGTCGATCTTGAGGCCCTGCATCCGGCGGCTAATTGGTGGGCGAGAAAGAAGTTTCCCGCGCCTCAGGTCTTCACTCTGGACGAACTGCGCGCTTCGGCGGACATTTTTGCGATTGAACTCCTCGATATGAAGGCGCATCACAAGATGATCTACGGCGAGGATTTCTTCGAAGAACTGTCCGTTCCTCTTGAGCTGCACCGGCTGCAGGTGGAGCGTGAGCTGCGGACGAACTGGGTGAAACTGCGGCAGGCGATTCTTCTGGCCCCGCCCAAAGACGGCCCGCTCATCGCCCTGATGGATGCATCCGTGTCCACGTTCGTGACGCTCTTCCGGCACGCGCTGATCGCGCTGGGCGAGAACCCGCCGCAGGGCAGGCGCGAAGTTGTGGAAGCTGTCGCGCGCCTGGTGGGGGCCAGCCCGGACGCCTTTACGATGGTCCTTGAAGTGCGCGAAGGAAAACGCCAGGCCCGCGACGTGAAGGCGCGAGAAAGTTTGCGGCGATACCTGGAACTGGTCGAGCGAGTGACGGAGGAAGTGGACCGCCGCCTCGCGCAGGGAGCAGAACGGTAAAGGCAATTGATGATTAGCCTTCACTTTTCACCGAAAGGGGTAGTCAGATGAAAAGAGTCTGGGCGGTGCTGGCGGTAATTGTGCTGGCCGTCGTGATTTTCGGCGGTATGTACGTGAGCGCGCGAAACACCATGGTGCGGAAAAACGAAACGATCAAGTCCGACTGGGCGCAGGTGTCCGTGGTTCTGGAACGCCGCGCCGATTTGATTCCCAATCTCGTGGCGACGGTAAAGGGCGTGGCGGCGCAGGAAGTCACCGTGTTCACGGCGGTGGCCAACGCCCGGGCGAATTTGATGAACGCGGCGACGCCCAAGGACAAGATCGCCGCCAATCAGCAGCTTGACGGCGCGCTGGTCAAAGTGCTTGCACTGACGGAGAACTATCCTCAGCTCAGATCCAACGAAAGCTTTCTGCAATTGCAGGATGAACTTGCGGGAACGGAAAACCGCATTGCGGTGGAGCGACGCCGCTATGACGATGCCATCCAGGACTACAACGCGTATATCGGGCAATTTCCCAACAACGTCTTCGCGGGCTGGGCGGGCTTCCAAAGGAATGACGCTTATTTCGCCGCCACGGCGGCCGCGCAGCAGGTGCCCAAGGTGGAATTCCCCGCAGCGAAGCAGTGACCAAAGTCCCTGAAGCTTTCAAGCCGAATCTTTCCGGGCGCCGGTGCAGGATCTTGGATTAATCCTGCCCAGTCATCAGCAAACAAGACGACTTTTCATTCCTTTTCCGGTCGGACAATTGCTTCTGAGTAGACGACGATCCAGGAGTTTGGAATCTTTCAGGACAGGCTTCGGCAGTTTCCGGTGAATGAGAGATTTCTCAATTCAAGCATTCACCCTTGCGGTTGAAGCCAGGGTTACAAAGCTGGCTCGCAGCATCAGCAGGAGAGAAACCTGGAAAAAGCGATCGACAGCGGCATCAAACTGCCGGCTCGCGGACGCTTCGAGATTCCGCGTGGCAGCGTTAGACATGGTTTGCAAGGGCTTTTTAATGAATAAAGTCGCCAGAAGGGTCTGTTTTCATTACTGTGGTGGAGGCTGGTTGGGTGGGAATTGTCAGTCCAATCCGGCGGATTCCAGGATTGCATCCAGGCGTTCCTGCCAATCCTTGGGCAGACTGTTTTTGTCCTGTATCATACGGACTGCCTCTCGAATGCTAAGGTGGTCTGAAACTGGTTCGAAACAGCAACGAACTTCCGTTTCGTGGATGTGAATGTGTTTGATGAGGAATTCCGTCCCGTCAAAGTGAACGGAAAGCAGCTTCTGGTGCCGCGTCCCGTCCGAGCCCTGCGATTCTTCCAGTAGAAAGGTTCCTCCCGCGTTCAACCGCGCCAGGAAGCCCCAGCCAATCGTCACATCTTGAATGAGCTTGCCGTCGATCTTGGCAATCCGTTGTGTTTTAGGATCTACCCATGCTTTGCCGGCCATGCCTTTCAGTATGAGCGACTGGCGGGAAGTGGGCTGGAAGTTTGGTGCCGGCCGGAACTTCAGCTCGATCAACCCCTTTTGATCTTGTCCGATGTAGGTATAAATGAATGCGTCCGGCATATCTTTGATCACATTATCCCGTCGCTGCAAGTTGCTTTGCTGGTTTCGGAACCGTGATTGCTGGAGTGCCTTGTTGTGGGACAATTGGACCAGTAATTGTTGATTTTTCAGGAGTTGCTGCTTGTCTGGGGGGTGATGGTTCACTTCGATCAGACGGTTAACATCTCCATGGGGCGTCGCGATTTGGACGGTTGTACGCGATCCGCTCGAAGAAATGCTCCTCTGAATATAGCAATAGTAATGTTTGGGATGCTCCGATGCCTGAAGTTCGTTCCAGGCGACGTTTTTCATCATTTGATGGATCGTCGGCGCCGGAAGCTTTGGTTTTTGATCCGCACGCACTGGCACCGGAAACGAAGCTGAGCCGTATATGAACAAGCAAGCCAAGACGAAGGACAGCCACAAGGAGTAAGTCGCCGCACTTTTTTTCATGTGTTTTTTCCGCCGCCTCCCAAACCTTATCACCAAAGCAACCTGTGTCGTTCCTTCCGCTTAGGGTATACATCCTTCTGCCAGGCATTTCAACTGTTCCCGCATACGACTTGTCTCCTCTATTTTACTAGTTCAGCGTGTTAGCAGCTTCGGCTGAGTTTGCGGCCGATAATTCCATTTTGCCTGGAGCGCGATCTGGTCCCTGCGAAGGGACTTTGAAGTTTCGGCTGAGGCAGAGTCGAGAACGGTAGCTTTTGCCCTACTCATGATGATTAAATATCGGATCGATAAAGGAATCGCATGTGAGGAGGTGGAATGAAGAGAATCGGATTTGTCTTAAAGGTAAGGGCTGAAAAGATTGACGAATACAAGGAACATCACAAGAATGTCTGGCCAGAGATGCTGGAGGCCCTCCGGCGCACAGGATGGCACAATTACTCGCTGTTCATGCGTAGTGATGGCACACTTTTTGGATATTTCGAGACGCCCACCGGTTTGCACACTGCTGTGGAGGGGATGTCCAAAGAGGACGTAAACGCCAGATGGCAGAAAATGATGGCCCCTTATTTTGAGTCGTTGGAAGGCTCACGTCCAGATGAGATGATGCTTGAGTTAGAGGAAGTTTTTCATCTTGACTGATGCACTTGGCTGGTTACAGGGCTCTTCCCTATCGTGATTTCGTGCAGAGAGGAGTCTGCGCTGAAGAACTTTCCAGATACCCCCAGGAACTTCCAAGCCGCTACTTGATGTGGTGTAACCGCAATGGGGTTGTGGCCCGGTCGCTAACCAGTTCGGGATGTTGCTTCCGGAATGTCTCAGTGGCGCTGCATGACCAGCAAACCGGCTTGCATTTTTGGAACAGTTCCGGCAGTTGTTCTGCGGCAAACTCGTTCCAGGTGACGATTTGTCTGTCCGGGGTTAGCAATGCCGGTTTGTGATCTACCCACCACTCCTTCACTTCAGCGATGGACTTTCCACAATACACGCATTCCTTCTCTCCGAACCAGTTGATGACAATATTCCGAACAAGACAACCCGAGGGCGCTGTGGCGATTTCAGCCAGGCACTGTTGGCCACAGTCCTTGCGGTCGGGCCAGCGGGAGCATTCGGTGAGTTGCATCTGTGGTCTGTGCGCAAACGCCTCGCGGGCTGCCTGTTTGGCGTCGAGTTCCACGGCCGCAGTCTGATGATTCTCAGGGCAGGTTACCAGGCGCTTACCCTGAAACTGGAAGTAAGTTCTGAGACTTCCATATACTCGGTATATCAAGTACACCGCAATGGCTGCGACGGCCACTGCGACGATCCAATAGAGTGCATTGCTCATAGATGCCTCCATTCCACTCTTCTTATAGCAACAGGCAAAGCACCGCGATGTGACAGAGATCACAGCCCTTTGTGCCCGCACGGGGCGGCTAAGTGCTGGATATTATGGTGTTTCACTCCACAGGATTGTGCGGCGTAAGCGGGGCGTTATCACTTACTTAAATGTCAGTATATGGCTTGTCACTTACAACCGGCTGTTCAAACCTGTAAATTGTAACGGGATGAGAGCGCTTGTTACAGGGTCGGGTGGCCTTATTGGCTCTGCCTGTTCAAAGTTGTTGAGCGAGGCAGGCTGGGAGGTCGTTGGCGTTGACAACAACATGCGGGAACGCTTCTTTGGGGGCCAGGGGTCTATCGAGCCAACTGTGAGATTGCTGAAGGAGTCTTTGGCTGGCTATCGCCATTGCAGTTTGGATGTTCGGGACCGCGAGGCAATGTATAATCTGGTCCGGGAGGAGCGTCCTGGCTTTATCATTCACGCGGCTGCACAGCCTTCTCACGACAGGGCTGCAGCCATCCCTTACGAAGACTTCGATGTGAATGCTGTCGGCACATTGAACCTGCTTGTTGCCGCCAGGGATTTTTGCAGAGATACGCCGTTCTGTTTTCTCAGCACGAACAAGGTCTACGGCGACCGTCCTAATTCGTTGCCTTTGGTTGAGCATACGAGGCGCTACGAGTATGCTGATGGGCGAGACGGGATCGATGAGATGATGTCCATTGACACCTGTCTGCACTCTGTTTTCGGGGCCTCAAAAGTGGCTGCGGACGTAATGTGCCAGGAGTTCGGCCGTTACTTTCACATGCCAGTCGGAGTTTTTCGCGCGGGATGTCTGACAGGTCCTCAGCATGCGGCTGTTCAACTGCACGGATTTTTGGCCTACCTCATTGATTGTGCCGTCAGCGGGCAAGAGTACACGATTTTCGGCTATAAAGGAAAACAGGTTCGGGACCAACTCCATTGTGATGACGTCGCACGATTGCTGATGGAGTTCTTCCGGTCTCCCAGGTGTGGAGAAGTCTATAACCTTGGCGGAGGAAGGCAGAACAGTATATCGATCCTGGAAGCCATCGATTTACTGGCTTCAATGGGTTTGCAGGTCCGGTATCAGTACAATTCTGCCAGCCGCATGGGTGACCACATTTGCTACATTACCGATTTGCGCAAGCTGCACTCGCATTTTCCCGATTGGGAAGTCAAGCATAACCTGAATCAAATTTTCACCGAGATTGCCGAAGCCCGTTTGAATTTGCGCTCCAGCCGGAGCGAGGTGGCGGATGGGCGCGTACGCAATTAGCAAATTTGGACACGATCGAACCTCCGTCCGATGTCCTTCAAGCGGCTGAAAGAACACTCAAAAATCTTCGAAAACAGTGTCGGGTTTGCGAGGGCGGAGATGGATTCAGGGATGACTTGCCAGGCCCAGCAAAGAAAAGAAACATGTGGTTACAGATGCCTGTGCTTGCGAACGGGGCAGGGACTTTAAGATGCGCGTAGCCTGTGATTGCGCTGACCAGCCTGGCGCTTGTGGAGCTGTGGAACCCCCGGCCTCTGTTGAACAGCTTTGGCTGGACGGGGAGTTATTCCGGGAACGCTACTGGCAGCACGATCCATCCGGTTCGTTTAACACTTTTCGTCGCCGGGCTTTTCTGGCGGCGCGTCTGCTTCCCATCCTCCCTGGCCGTCAAGTCCTGGAACTCGGAGCAGGAAGCGGTGTGTGGACTGCACATCTTGCTGCTGTTCTGGCCGGCCGCAATCCAATTGCGGGCGCAACATTCAGCGCGGCCTTAGCCGCAGCGGCCCAATCAAGGAAATTGCCCGGCGCCCGTTTCATTCACGTAACAGATTTCCAGCAGGCATTTCCGCGGGAGAGTTTTGATTACATTGTTGGCACAGATGTTCCGGCTCAATGCCTGGGTCCTGTAATGCTTGGAATGGCCTATCAATGGTTGAAGCCTGGCGGGCGATTCCTCTTCTTTACCCAGAATGCCTCGAATCCGTTCACATTCCTGAAAAAGGTGGTTGGTCAGGTCTTCGGGCAGAACCGGGGCCTTGGGGTCGAGGACAGCTTTAACCTGAAAAAGTGGACCCATTTTGCTGCTCGCGAAGGATTCGAGGGGATTGAGGTTGCGCATTTTGAAGTCATTCGTCCGCGGGCGCGTCCGGTGTGGCAGACGGTTGGATTGATTTTGGAGCGTGCTCCGCTTGCCCGACGCTTTTCAAGAATTGTCAGTGTTCGGGCCCTCAAGCCCGCTCTTGCTGGCAAAGGGAATATGGAGAAGATCAGTCTGGCAAGGCACCCTCAACTTTCCGGCACAATCTCTGTCGTGGTACCGTGCCACAACGAGGAGGCGAACATCGCTCTCCTCGTGGGGATGATGCTCGGGACGTATGGAAGTTACATCCACGAGATTGTCATCGTGGACGACAACAGCACAGACGGGACAGCCCGTGTCGCCGAGACTATAGCGCGCACGGAACCTCGAGTTAAGCTGGTAAAGCGCAATCCTCCGGGTGGAGTAGGCCGGGCTCTCCGGGAGGGCTATGCGACTGCGAGCGGAAAGTATATTCTTAGCATCGATTGCGACTTTGTCGCAATCTCCTCGGAGTTCGAAGGCCTGTTTGATGCTGTCGCCGAAGGATATGATGGCGCCATCGGCAGCAGATTTTCTTCAGAGTCCGCGCTGGTCCATTATCCGTTCTTTAAGATCCTATGCAACCGAGGTTATCACTGGATGCTGAACCTGCTGCTGGGAAAGCAGGTTCGCGACATCTCGAACAACTTGAAACTTTATCGGGCAGAAATCCTGAATAACCTCGACATTGAAGCAAATGGCTTCGCGGCGAACGCGGAAACGGGCTTGAAACCGGTTCTGCTGAACTACCGCATTCGGGAAGTGCCGGTTTCATGGATTGACCGCACGCCGGATATGGGTAGATCTTCTTTTAATCTGCTAAAAGTCGGGCCTGAGTACCTGGGCGTTCTTTTGAGGACTACGTGGAGATATTGGCGGGGACAATACCGTATTTCAAGCTGAGCGGGGTTGCCCCACGTTAGAGGAGTACACGGTTCAGCGGCAGTTTGCTGCGTGCCGACTCCCGGTCTGTCTCCATGTAAGACTGTGCAGATGCCTTGCTGGTCCGAATTCAATGACAGGCCTCTTTGAAAAGCGTCATGAGTAAGGGATCCCAAAGGTCGTTGCTGTGGCAGTTGGAGAATGGATTCGAAAGGATCGAGCGCAAGAAATGGCTGTTGTTATTGCTGTTCTTGATCCTTTATTTTACGGGCTTTTGCCTGCTCGCCGCGAAGCATGTGACCTTTATCGACGAGCTTTTCACCATTTACATCGCACGCCTTCCCAGCCTCCGTGATGTGTGGAACGCTCTCGCCACAGGGGCTGAACAGACCCCTCCCCTTATTTATCTGATTACGCGCGCTGATTTCGCGCTGCTGGGCACATCGCTGCTGGCTGTTCGATTGCCCGAGGTGCTGGGGTCTGCGGTGATGTGCGTCTGTCTCTACCACTTTGTGTCCAAACGGTCTTCTGCACTCTATGGCTTGATCGCAATGCTTTTCCCGCTGATGACGACGGCCTTCATATTTGTTGTCCGCGCCAGAGCATACGCACTGGTTCTGGGTTTCTCAGCCCTTGCACTGGTTTGCTGGCAATGGGCCACAGAGGATCGGCATCGGAATCTGGCGCTGGCAGGCCTTGGTATAAGCCTTGCGGCTGCGGTATCAAGCCACTATTACGCTGTCCTGAGCCTTTTCCCTCTGGGCTTGGGAGAGGTGGTCCGTTCCATTCGCCGGAAGAAGGTTGATGTGGGCGTATGGCTGGCGTTGGTATTGTCACTCTCTCCCTTGCTGTTGTTTTTGCCTTTGATTGAGAGTGCACGCAAATTCGCCCCCCACTTTTGGTCGAAACCTCGCTGGTCTTCGACGGCATACTTCTACCAGCATTTTCTGCTTTCTCCGTCGGCGGTTCCGCTGCTCGCTATTCTTCTGGTCGTTGCGTTTTACGCAGTGTTTCTCCGGCCCAATGCAGGCGGCAGCGAGTCGCGGGCGCGCGCTAGCGTTCCATTGCACGAATGGGCCGCGGTTGCCGGCTTCCTTTTGATGCCTCTCGTGGGGACGGTCCTGGCCAAAACCGTTGTGGGAGCCTATGAAGACCGCTGTGCGCTGTCTGCAGTGATCGGGTTGAGTATTGCTGTCGCATTGGGGCTTTATGGCGCATTGGACGCAAAGTTGACCCCGGCCTTTGGACTTGTTCTCCTGCTTGGTTCATTCCTGGTGGTGAAGCAGGTACAGACCTATCGTCGTCAAGTTGTGTATCATGCGAACCAGGAATCAATCTACGCTTTGCTTGAGGCAGATACGGGCGACAGCCTCCCAATCTTGATTTCCAATCCAGGTGCATTTGTCGTGTTTGGCTATAACGCTCCAAAGAAGATCGCGCGCCGATTTCTTTACGTGGCCGACCCTGAACTGGCACTTCACTATTCGGGTACTAATGATATCGAACAGGGTGTGGTGGAGATGAAATCCTGGGCTGGGGCAAATGTGCAATCTTTCCGCACATTTGTCGCTTCCGGACAGGAATGCTACATCTATGCCGTGAACTATCCGGATAAGTACGACTGGATCATCAAAGCACTGAGGGCAGCGCACTGGGAAATCACGCTCGTGAACTGGCAGGATGACAATCTCCTCTTCTTGGCTCGCCCGGGCGGCAAGGGAAGGGTTCTTGCCGAGCCAAGTAGCCAGGTGAAATAATCCGGCAAGTTCCTCCTGGGACGGGCATGGACTTTCGGGCGCTTCGATCTGTTCCCGTGCCTGCCGAACACCTGTTCTTGACGACAGGCAGGCGGTTATCTAAGATGACACCAAGGCCTTACCTTTGATGGCCGGGATTAGGGCTATGCCGGGAAAACGCAAGCCGCGCAGCGATCGCATGGTTCGGACGTCAGCGGCAGAAGTCCCGATTCCAGACAAGCTCTACTTTCGCATCGGCGAAGTGAGCGAGCTTGCCCAAACCAAACCGTACGTCCTCCGATATTGGGAAACAGAGTTCCCGACTCTGAAACCTGCGAAGAGCGCCACCGGCCATCGCCTCTACCGGCGCCAGGATGTTGAAATGGTTCTTGAAATCAAGCGCCTGCTTTATGAAGAGGGCTTCACCATTGACGGCGCGCGCAAATATCTGGCGGGAAATTCGGCGAATGCTTCAGAATTGAAACCCGGTGTTCCTTCCAACCTTAGCGATGCCCAAGTGAGGGCGATCAAGCGTGAGCTTGAGGGAATCTTGACAATCGTTTCCAGATGATGCTAGCGTTGAGTTCTGTGCCGTTCAGCCCTTTGTTGAGTGTGAAGGCGCGGATTGCCGGGACGTAGCGCAGCCTGGTAGCGCACTTGCTTGGGGTGCAAGTGGTCGCCGGTTCAAATCCGGCCGTCCCGACCAGTAATCATTTGAGACGTGATGAGTGGCCAGTGATGAACGTGGAGGGTACGGCTGTCCCGCACTTTTCACTAGTCACTCGCTACGGTTCGCGGGTTTTTCGGGGCGTGGCGTAGCCTGGTAGCGCGCTTGGTTCGGGACCAAGAGGTCCCCAGTTCAAATCTGGGCGCCCCGACCATTTTTTCTCGTTTGCTTTCATTGAATTAAGTTTGAACTGCTCTCGCCTGAACTTGCATTTTCGGGCACAGACGGGCACAAAACCTCTGAAAGTTTCTCGACGGCTTCCCGCTCGGTACGATCTTCCCGGTGCATGTAAATCATCGTTGTTTCCAGGCTCTCATGCCCGAGGATCGCTTGGACCAATTCTGGTTGGATTCCCCGGTTTCCCGCCATCGTCCGAAACGTATGGCGCAGAGAATGCCATCCGAAGTGTGGAATTTCCAGAGCCTTGCAGGTCGGCTCGACTTGACGCCGCATCAGGTTTCGGTCACCCAGCGGAGTTCCTGCCGCACAGGGAAACAGCCACTCCGATTGAACTGTCCGGACTGCAATGTAATGCTTCAACAATCCGGCCACGTGAGAGGCAAGCGGGATTGGCCGTTCACCCTTCGGGTTTTGGGAGTGCCAATCTCACCCCGATAAACAGCGCGCCGGACGTGTAGCGCAACGGATTTTAGGTTCGTCGTGACGGGACTCATTCCACCGCCTTTCAGGTGGTCAGCTTTCAGCGTTTGATCCGATGAGTTGCGGGAAACGGTGAACCCCTTTAGGAAAGATGTTTGGTAGTCCCACTGACGCCGCGCAGGACATCTGAGAAGCGGCGGCACTAGCTCCGCAAAGCTGTGATTCTCGCATCCCTGACGGCGCACGGTGTTGAGTCAGCATGATTGTTGAGAACAACCCAGTTATCAAGGAATGAGGTTCACTTCCCCTGGCGTTGGGGGATGACAGGTTTGGCGACGCCCAGCCTCCCATTTGGGACTAGCTGAAGCCCAGGACAGGATGCGGGGTGTAGGATTCCTCGAGCGCTGCAACCTCTTCCGGTGTCAACTGGAGCGAAAGTGCGGCGACAGCATCCTCAAGATGGTGTAACTTGGTCGCACCGACGATGGGAGCGGTGACGGCCGGCTTGCCGAGCATCCACGCAATCGCCACTTGCGCCCGCGAAACGCCCCGCTGTTCCGCCACCTGGCCCAGGCGATCGATGACCTTGCGGTCAGCTGCTTCCGTCTGCGAGTACAGGATCTTGCCGAATTGGTCAGTTTCAAGCCGCCTGGTTTTCTCTGCCTGCCAGGGACGCGCCAATCGGCCCCGCCCCAGCGGACTCCAGGGGATCACTCCAATACCCTCGGACTGGCAAAGGGGCAGCATTTCGCGCTCCTCTTCGCGGTAGAGAATGTTGTAATAGTTCTGCATTGAAACGAAACGGGTCCAGCCGTGAAGGTCGGCAAGATAAAGCGCCTTGGCAAACTGCCAGGCGTGCATGGAGGAAGCGCCGAGATAGCGCACCTTGCCGGATTTCACCACATCGTGCAGCGCCTCCAGGGTTTCTTCAATCGGCGTTTCGTAGTCCCAGCGGTGAATCTGGTAGAGATCGACGTAGTCGGTCCGCAAGCGGCGGAGGCTCTGCTCAAGCTCGAAAAAAATGGCTTTGCGCGACAGGCCGCGCCCATTCGGTTCGTCACGCATCACGCCGTGCACCTTGGTGGCAATCACCACGGCTTCGCGGCGAGTATTGGCCTGCAAGAATCGCCCCAGCACCTCCTCGCTGGCGCCAGCCGAATACACGTTGGCGGTGTCGAAGAAGTTGATTCCGAGGTCAAGCGCCTGACGAAAGAAGGGCTGGCTCTCTTCTTCGTTCAGAGCCCAGGCATGGCTGCCTGGCCTGGCCTTGCCGAGGGCCGGCGCACCGTAGGTCATGCAGCCGAGACAGATACGGGAGATCTTGAGTCCGGTCTTGCCGAGATTGATGTAATCCATGATTCCTCCTGATGATTTTCCCCGCAGCAGGCGGTCTCGAGCCCTATTCGTGCTTTGGATCGCCCCAAAGTGCTGGCTCGCATGCCTTGGCGGCGGCCTTGCTCGGATTCAGATCGGTATCCCAACGAGAGGCGTCGACGCGCTTGCCAGTGAACCCATCGCCGGAGTCCGAGACGAGCCAAAGCAGCGGAGCCACCATGATCTCCGGTGAGATCAACCTTTCCCGGAGTTCCGGTGGGACTTCGTCGGGAATCATCCCCGTGCGGCTTGCACCACCCGGAAGCAGGGCATTCACAGTCACCCCGGTTCCGGCAAGATCCTGTGCCCAGATGATTGTTTCGGATTCAAGTGCCGCTTTCGATGGACCATAGGGAGAAAAGCCGCGCCGCCGCATCGTTTCGCGGTTCATCGAAATGTTGATGATCCTGCCCCAGCCCCGGGCGATCATGCCGGGCGCGACGGCGCGCGCCATAAAGAAAGGGCCGTTCACGTTGGTTGCGATGATCATCCGCCAGGCCTTCGGGTCCGTCTTCCAGAAAGGGTGGGGCGCGCTGAGAAAACGTTCCGAAACAAAGCGCATCCCCCGGCCCGCATTGTTCACAAGAACATCGACAGGCCCGAACTGGGCTTCGACTTGATCGAGAAGGGCAGTACAAGCAGACTCGCGGCTGACGTCTGCCATGATGGGGTAGACTTGTCCCTGAGGCGCTTCCTTGGCAACGGCTTCAACTTCCTCGCGGGTGCGGGCAGCTGTAATGGCCACGCGGAAGCCTGCGCGGCTCAGGCCGAGCGCCATAGCCCGGCCAAGCCCTCTGCCTCCGCCGGTAACTATTGCGACTTTTCCATGGCTTGCCATACCTATTAGGATACCTCACGCCTATTGCAGGAAATATATTGAGATCACTATGAAGACGGCCACTACGAATTGCCGGTGGCCTGGGCGATGTAGCCGATCACAATGGGCATGGTGATGGCCGCTATGTTGGCGAAGGTGTTAAAAACGCCAGCGGTCAATCCTGCGATCCGCCGGGGAGCGGCATCTGCGATCACGGCCAAGCCTAACGATCCGAACCCCTTCGCGAAATGGGCCAAGCCCATGGTGAAGACAACAGCCCATGTAGCGCTGACATATTTGTAACCGATGACGCCAAGGGCCAGAAGCACCCCGAAGACAGTCGGGGCCTTTCGGGCGGCCGCTGTCGAAACCGGGCCGCTACAGACATGGAATTGCACTCGCGTGGAACAGGCCTCAGCAGCAGCCGCGACGTACTTGGTCTCTAAAATTCCACCTGTAGAACCGATATCAGGGTGCGCAACGTCCACGACGCGCATTTCGGAGGCCCGGCGGAATCCGTATCGTGTGCATAGACGTTCGCCGGCTCGCAGGTGTGTTCAGATTCGCCCATACCCATGCCCTCGATGTAGCTTGGAAATTTCCGGAAAACGAGCCGTCAAAGCTGGTCAGCGACTTTGCAACCGCCATGTGACGGATTCCTCAAGTCCTGAAGGAGAAGAGGGATCGCCCATGTGAAGCGTCGCTCTCGCAGGCAAGCAACCTCCATTTGGATGTCCCAGGTTATACCAGAATTCTCTGAGCTCTCATTAACCCCAACCACTTTTCGAGGCCTCTGCAAGGAAGGGAAGAGCTCCACAGCCGAATTGGAGGAAGGTCCTGCCTCAAGACAGATCTGCCGCCCGAGCAGATCAATGACGGAATTCAGGGCTCGCTCAGCCAGGGCATTGAAGTGCCCTGGAAGCATTTTCTCCTTACCAAGCGAAGGGGAGCACTCAAGAAACTAGAAAGAGTGCCAGGAGAATGCTTGTTCCCACGTGAAGTTTGCCCACGCCGAAAGCCTCCCTGGGGTGAACACCCCTCTCAAGGAAAGACGGCCTGAAAGCCACGAGTCGGTGGAGAAAACTCTCAATTGCAAACCGTCGTGGGGGACAAATGCGCTTCGTTGGGACGCCGCACAGCATGTGGGCCACCTGCGTCGAACCTCTCTGAGTATAAGGGTCAGGCTTGCTGAAAGAGGCATCAGTTTGGCGTATTATAAAAGGCCCCCGGCTCAGCCAGGAGATATTTACCTTGGCAAAATTTTGTTGATGCGCCAGGCCGGTTCTACGGATTGGAGAATGTCTTTTTTACTCTTCTCTTGACAGAGATAGTAAAGTAGAGGTGAGTTGAGGCATAATTCTCCTCGCCCTTGAACAATATGATCCAGCACAGTCCTGAATCCGAAGAACTCCTCCGGCAATTGCCGCCGGACGAGAAACGCGAACGCCGCGGACAGCTCAAAGTGTTTCTGGGTTATGCCTCTGGGGTCGGGAAGTCGGCCCGCATGCTTGATGAGGCACGTCGAAGAAAAGAAAGAGGCGAGGACGTTGTGGTCGGCGCAACTCAACCTGTACTCTCATCCGAAGTAAAGGACCTCTTGGGAAAGTTGGAGGCCATTCCAGTGCAAGTCCTTGATGAGGTCCAGGTTATGGACGTTCATTCGATCCTTAGCCGGCATCCGCAGGTCTGCGTGGTTGATGGACTTGCCTACCACAATCATCCCTTGAGCTATCACACCCAGCGATGGCAGGACGTGGAAGATCTGCTTGCCGCCGGGATTTCCATCCTGACCTCGGTTAACCTCCAGTACATTGAAGAATATCAGGAAAAGGTGGAGAAGATCACGGGCAAGCATGTCGCCGAAGCTGTACCGCTCCATTTCCTGAAGTCCGCAGATGAAATCGAAGTGGTCGACGCCCCTCCCGAAATGACTCTCCAGCATGAACGTGGCGTCTCGGAGAAGGCTGCGGCGCAGCAGAAGCTTGCAGAATTGCGCGAAATGGCATTGTTGCTCACGGCGGATATTGTTGACCGTCAACTGGAAATGTACATGCAACGGTACGGCATTGAGCAACTCTGGGGAACCCAGGAGCGCGTCCTCGTGTGCATCAAAGCGGGTGTTGATGCACGACGAATGGTTGAAAGCGGGCGCCGCAATGCGGACCGGTTTCGCGGAGAGCTTTATGTAGTCAACGTCCGTCAAGGGGGTCGATCCTCGAAAGAGGAATCGGTGCTCGATGAAAATCTGCAATTTGCGCGATCGATGGGAGCGCGGGTTGAGATGCTCGAAAAGGGGGAATGGACGACTGCAATCCTGAAGTTCGCGCATGAGCACCGGATCACTCAGATCTTCATTCACCACAGCAGAAACGAAAGCTGGCGCGAACGGCTTTGGGGCAGTGGAGTTGATCGGCTGATCAAGTCTGCCGAAGGAATTGATATTCGAGTCTTCCCACAATAAGGGACCTGACATGCCGGAAATTAGTGGACGAGGCCATTTGAAGCTCCTGCTCGGGTACGCAGCGGGTGTGGGAAAAACCTACCGTATGCTCGAAGAAGCACAGAAATTGAAACACCGGGGTGTGGATGTCGTCATCGGATATTTCGAACCCCATGCCCGGCAGGACACCATTGAGGTGACCCGGGGTCTTGAAATGATCCCGCGACGCAAGATTATTCACCGTGGAAGCCAGTTTGAGGAAATGGACACCGAGGCCATCTTGCGCCGCCACCCGCAGGTTTGCGTGGTAGACGAGTTCGCGCACACCAATGTTCCCGGATCAAAGACGGCCAAGCGGTGGGAAGACGTCCGCTTGATCCTGGATAAGGGCATCGATGTTCTGACCAACATGAATGTCCAGCACTTGGAAAGCCTTAATGACGCGGTGTGGGAGTTCTCGGGCGTCCGTGTGAGGGAAACGGTTCCTGACTGGGTGGTCAAGGAGGCAGATGAAGTGGTCATGGTAGACCTTCCCCCACAGGCTCTGCTGAACCGCTTGAAGCGCGGCGTGGTCTACCCACAGGAAAAGGTCCAACAGGCACTGGAGAATTTTTTCAAGGAGCCGACACTTGTCACGCTACGGGAGCTGGCCTTGCGCCAGGCGGCCCACGAAGTTGATTTCCGTTACGAATTGCAGGAGGCCTCCAAGCTTCCGCATCCCCCTGTTCCGCACAATCGCGTGGGACCCTCCACTCGCGAACAGGAAGCTGCAGACCGGCTGCTGATTCACATTACGGCAGATCCCTCAACGGCAGCTCTGATCCGGCGTGGAAGGCGCGTGGCCGACTTCCTGGACGCTGAATGCTTCGCGGTTTTTGTCAATACGGTTACGGGTCTTCACTCACTGCCGGCCCCGGAGCGGCAAACAGTCCAGAGGCAGTTGAATTTTGCCCGCAATCTCCAGATCGAAACGCGGATACTTGAGGGTGAGAACGTTGCTGAAACACTCGTCGAGTTCGCGCGAGGGCAGGGGATTACTCAGATCTTTGTTCTGCGGACCGCCGAGAAGAACCGGCCAGCGATCTTCGGTCGGGATCTTCTGCAGCAAATTGTCTGGCTTGCTCGCGATATGCAGGTGACCATCGTCGCTGAGCGACGCGGTCGATGAAGCAGAACCTTCCTCTGCCGACCAGCCACAACGTGTGCGTTGATTCCTCCGGCGCGCGATTACGCTTTCGCTCTCGATTCAATCTCTACCCGAAAAAGCAAAAACCAACCGGTTTGTCGGCCGGGACTTCCTGTCACCTGAATGAGGCCAATGGGCTTGTACTGTATCATTGCCTATCGGAGGGCATGGAGAAGAGCTTCCTCTATAACTTGCTTGTTCTCGATCCCCAGCTTGTTCCCCTTGATTGTCAGATAAAACACGTCGATGGCTTTGCGGCCCTGAGTGTCGACCATAGCGACCTCAATGTTGCACTCGTGAGCGGCGAGCAAGGAACTGATTTGGTAGAGCAAGCCGGGGCGATCCTGGGTACTCAGTTCAAGCAGGGTGCTGTGAGAGGAAGACGCCTCGTCAAATCGGATTCGCGTGGACACTTTCAGTCCGGTTCTGGAGGGGGCCTCAGGACGGATGCGGCCTCGCATCAGGTCTTCCAGCTTTTTGCGGCCAGAGAGGACGTCTTCAATGGTTTGCTTCAGCCGATCCTGCTCGGCGGGGTTCAGGTCCAGAGTGCGAAACAGATCAACAAACCGGAAAGTGTCGAGCACCGTTCCCGTACAGTTGGCAAAAGCCTCCGCCCCGACGATGTTCATGCCCCAGGCCGTCAAGGCGCCTGTCAGGGAAGCAAAAAGGCGAGGCCGATCCCGTGTCACCACCATGAGTTCCCAATAATGCTCGTGATTCCGAAGTTGCATCTGGGCAGAGCTCTCTGAAAGCGCCTGCGCCATGTGAAAGTGCATTGCGACTTCTTCAGGGGTGTGGATTCGAAGATAGCGCCTGGGGAAGCCCTCCAGGAATTTGCCGGAGCCTTCCGGCAGGCTCTCCATTTTCTCGAGCTGGGCGGAGGCATTGTCCACTGAAGCAGTTGCCTCGGTCGATTGGATTCGATCACTGTCCATGCTGCGCGAGAGGGCGTTCGACGTGGCGGCGTAAAGCGTCCATAACATCTGCGCTTTCCAGGGAGTTAATGCATCAGGATTGACCGATTTGATATCCGCATATGTCAAAAGGCAGAGCGCATTAAGCCGGCTAGGAGACCCTACCACCTCCACTAGATGACGGACAGTGGCAGGGTCGAATATGTCCCGGCGCTGGAATGATACTGACATCTCGAGGTGGTTGCGAATGAGGAATCGGATGGTTTGACGATCCTCTTGCGGAGCGCGGACTCGGCTAAAGACATGTTCCACAGCCTGCAAGCTTCCCTCAATATGATTCGCGGCTGCCACCCCTTTGCCGACATCGTGAAAAAGAAGCGAGAAGGCCAGGAGGTGCGGTTCCTCAACTTCTGAAAGGATTTCTGCAAACTTCCGCTCCCACTCACCTTCGGCGCTGCGCAGTGCCAAAAGGTTTTGGATGGTCAAAAGGGAGTGCTCGTCGACAGTGTAGCGATGATAAAAGTCTCGGATGACCAGAGCGTCGATGGCCCGAAATTCAGGAAAGAATTCCTCAAGCCAACCCAATCGATGCATTGTCCTGAGCGCTTCAATGCTGTGCGGCAAGGAGAGAATTCGGGAAAAGTGCTGCCAGAAATCCGGGCAGTTCTCAGCCCCGCCAATCCTGGCGGACAGTGCTTGCTCCACCCACCGCTCTGCCTCGGTGCTCAGTTCCAGCCCGTGCCGCGCAATGAATTCAAACAACCGCATCAGATACCCGACGTCGCGCGCCGCGGCGGGCAACCTGAGAAAGATCTTGCCCCGCACGGCGGAGAAGTCGAGGTTTGAGACGCGGGACCTCCAGTCCCGGTACAGGTTATAAAGCCCCAATCGCCCCGGGTGGACTTCTTCCATGATCTCACCGGTCAGCCGTTTGACAGTGCGTGCATGGCGAAAATACACGCGCATCCAGTCGGCCACGGGAACTTCCTGCCCGATGCGGACTCCGATCCCTCGATCGGCAGCCCTCTCCTGCAATTCATAACTCAGGCGGTTATCATCTCGCTCCTGCTGATAGTGCAGAAAGCAGCGGACCGCGGCAAGGAACTGGAATGATTGACCGGCGGCATCCCTGAACCGCGGAGGGAAAAGGTCCTCCGGAGCCTGCCAGTTTCCGCTAGACTCAAGTTGGGAAATGATGCTGAGCCAGCGGGCAACATGAAAATCCCGGAAGCCTCCTGGGACTTCTTTGATGTTCGGCTCAAGGTGGAAAATCGTGTCCCAGTGCTTATGGTGACGCTGGCGAGTCATCTCAATCAGATCGCTCAGCAGAGTTTTTCCTTCTTTGTCCAGCAGACGTGGAATGCGAGTCTCTCGAAGTTCGGAAAAGAGGCTGACCGAGCCCGCAACGTAACGCAGATCAACCAGCGCGACGTTGAATTCCAGATTGTCCCGGTGGAGAGCACTGCAATCATCCAGGGATCTGCATGTCTGGGATGCCCGCAGATGCAGATCCCAGAGGGAGCGAACGAATTGGCCAATGGGCTCGCGATAGCCGGCCAGCAACGAGTTCCTGCCGGACAGGAAGAGCAGGTCGACATCTGAATGAGGGAAGAGTTCCTGCCGTCCATAGCCTCCCAACGCAACAACGCACAGGTCGTTCTCACTTTCCGCCCGCGGAGCAATATGGATGCTGTAAAGTTCCTGGATAACCCGGTCGACCACCTGGGCGCGCGCGAGTGCGGCGGACCTTCCATCCCCGGAAGTCTCGAAGGCGCCGCGGATGCGGTCAAACCCATGGGTACAGAGGTCCTGCAGAGACGTCTTAAGAGGAGCCGGTGGCATTTAGTAACATTATAGGAAAATGAGTGGATGGAACCAATCAAAACGGCTTATTAAGGGCATAAATGCCTGCGTACGCATTGAGGACACTCCTGGTTAATACATAAAAGTGGGTTGAGATCTCCCTGGCGTTAGATTATTTCTTCGCCCGTTCCGCCCGGTTGCCTCCTGTCTTCTCCACCTATGCCAGCGCGGCTTACTCGGCTGAAATGAGCTCGTGAGCTTGATGATCCGCGCCTCCAACAGCGATTCCGAGGCTGATCGTGGCGGGGAAGTCACCTTCGAAGGTCTTGATCTTTTTCTGGGGGATTATGGACCTGAGCCCGCCAGCCCGGCTCATAGCACCGGCACGGGCCCACGCTGGCGAAAGGACGACAAACCGCCCTCGCCGTGTCGCCCCATCGAGTCATAGAGGCGAATCGCAGAGCGGATCCTCCTTGGTGCCTGAAGGACGACAGCGCCATCAGCAAGATCCCCGTGTTGATAACAAATCTGCCTGAGGTAATTGATATCGACCATTAGGGCCGCCAGCGGATTAGGCTGCCGACGGGCACAGGCAAGCTCATGGCTCAAAATTTCAAGTGGGCGCGACCGGTTCCTCAACCCATTAGAGTGTCATCGGTGGTTTCAATTCTTGATGTCCTCCCGCATTATTGGAGTACTTTTTGAATAACCTGCCGAGAAACTCGATCGTCGTCGGCGACAAGAATGCGCAATGCCGGGGGCATTTTCTCCGGCTTGTTGTCCACCTCGACCATTACGCTCACTCTCTAGCCGTGCTGACCATCAATTCCGCTGTATTTTCTGCAGTGCCTGGGATAGTTCTTCGAGGGTATAGGGCTTTCCCAGAAATTCCGCCCTGCCTGCCTCCACGGCCTCGTGCCTCACGCGCCCGGAACTGTACCCGGAGGAAAGAATAACTCTGACCTCCGGATTAATATCCCGCAGTCGGCCGTATGTATCGAGTCCACTCATGCCTGGCATGATCAGATCGAGCAAAACACAACTGATCTGGTTGCACTCTCTGGAATATATCTCACAGGCCTGGTTTCCGCTCTCCGCGGGCACCACTTGGTAGCCAAGCCTGGTTAAGCCCTTTTCGAGGAAAGCAAGAACGTGGGGTTCGTCGTCCACAACGAGGATTCTGCCCCGGCCGGATATCAGTCTGCTTGTGCGGGGAATGACAGGAGTCGATGCGCTGTTGAGAACAGCGGGCAGATACAGAGAAAACTCGCTGCCTTGCCCCTCCTTGCTTGCCACAGAGATGAAACCACCGGCTTCCTTAACGATTCGGTCAACCATCGCCAATCCCAAACCGAAGCCATGGCCGGTTCTCTTTGTAGTGAATAGAGGGACAAATATCTGTTCCATGACTTCAGCACTCATCCCGACCCCGTTGTCGCGTACTGAGATACGGAGATATTTGCCTGGACCTGACAACGGTCGGATTCGGGGGTCGCCCGGACTAAGCACCTGAGAGGTCGCTTCGATGCTCAGAGAGCCACCTTCCCGCATGGCGTCGCGGGCGTTAATACACAGATTCAGAATTGCCTGCTGAAGACGATTGCGAATCCCTTTGATATAGGGCAGTTGCGGGTCGACTCGATGCGTGACCCGGATCTTCCGGTCGAAGGTACGGCTAATAATGGCAACGACGGAGTTGACGAGATCGCCCGCCTCGATGTCCCGTAATTCATCCGGTTTGTCCCTGGAGACGTCGAGGAGCTGCCGAACCAGGTCTGCGGCCCCCTTCGCCGACTCTTCGATGATCTTGAGAGGTTCGTGGAGCGGGTCGGAGGCCGACAGTCGGGCTCGCGCCAGGGAGGCAAAGCCGATGATGACCTCCAGAGCGTTATTGAAATCGTGAGCAACCCCGCCCGCAAGCACCCCTAGAATTTGAAGAGCCTGTGACTGATGGAGTTTCCCCTCAAAACGGTTGCGCTCTTCCGCATCTCTTTTTGATCGGGCGTCCGAAACGAAGACCAGGAAATGAGTGATGCTGCGGTCCTCGTCACGGATAGCATAGGAATCGATGAGGCAGGGAATCGTTTCACCCGACTTGCTTGTCAGGTTATTTACGGTAGATGAAGCAACGCGCTGCTCGGGAAATCTCTCAATCAGCCCACGAACATCCTGTGCCGGTCCCGCAGTTCCGGTAAGGCTTTCCAGTGGCCGCCCGGTCAGTTCTTCCTGATCGCATTGCAGCAGGTCGGCGAGTGCACGATTGACATGCTGAATCTTCCCTTCCGTACTCACAATCGCCACGCCGATCCGCTCTTGGGAAAAGACGGCCTGCAACGCTTGGGCGTGCTGTGGGCCGCTCAGATGGAATGCTGCTCCTGATTGTGCTTCCAAAGTGCTTCCCGTGGGCTGGACTGTTGAGCCGACTTTTGACACCGCCTGGCGCCCACCATGCGCCTTATATGACGACCGTTGCGATGGACCCGGTGAGAGGTTCGCCTTCCCGCCACTGTTGAGTACTTTCGAACGCTGTGTTCCTTCCGCCATGACGTTGAACCTCGCTATAAGCGTACGATCAGATGGTTTTCCTCTCGCGATTTCGGACTTCGTAGCTGCCGGCAGGCGTTACTGGCAGTTCGAACATCAGAAAGGGCTTCCAATTATCTGACTTTCGGCATTGTGGCCGTAAACTTGAATGGCCGATCGTGACTTGCGAGGATCTCTTGAAACGACGGTGTAGAGCTGGCCCGAAGCCGTTTCGCAGGGCGTTGTCTCGTTGGAATTGAGCCGGAATGGAACTACAATAAACGCTCGAAATTAGTCTTTTCGTGAGGAGGATTGGATGGTAGATACACCTTCAACGATGGTTCCGCTGGGCACGAAAGCTCCGGCATTCCGCCTGACAGACGCCGAGGGTAATACCGCATCGATTGACGATTTCAAGGACTTTCCTGCGCTTCTCGTGGTTTTCCTCTGCAATCATTGTCCTTTTGTCAAACACGTGCTGCCGCATTTCGTCGAGCTTGCCCGGGACTATCAACGGCGCGGAGTCGGAATTGTTGGGATAAGCGCTAACGATGTGGAAAGCTACCCTGATGATGCCCCGGAGAAGATGGCGAAGCTGAGCCGAACAATGGGCTTTACGTTCCCTTATCTCTATGATGAGAGCCAACAGGTTGCCAAGGCTTACGGGGCAGCATGCACACCGGACTTCTACCTTTTTGATCGTGATCGCCGGCTGGTTTATCGAGGCCAGATGGATGACAGCCGCCCCAGTAATGGCCGGCCTGTTACAGGAACCGATCTGCGGGCTGCTCTGGATGCCGTCCTTGGTGGCAGGCCGGTATCTGGCGACCAAAAACCGAGCATTGGGTGCAATATCAAATGGAAGCGTGGAAACGAGCCCGACTATTTTCTCCACTAAAGGAGCAAGGTTTTAGTTGTTTGGGCAATCAGAACATTAGGTGAGTCGTGTCAGCGCATCGTCAAGGAGTGTAGGCAAGCCAGCTTGAATCAAGTGTCTCGATGTTTTGGATTTCAACCGCATCGGGCGCGATGGCAATTACCCGGAATGTATTTTCGAACGTGCCTCCGTTGGGAACAAAATAAATGCCTGAGCGGTCAGAGATAACGGCCTGAATGGCTGAATCCTTATGTTCGACGAAGCCGATGACCTTCAGTCCGAACGCAACGTTAGGCAAGACTGCAGGCGAGCTAACCGCTGATGTCATGGCCTCGTTTGCTTGCGTCTGCGCATTTTCCAATCGCGTACTTCGTTGGGGGATTGCGAACTTAAAGGGGTTGCGAATCAGGGGGCCGAGTCTTCGGCGAGGCCATAGTTCGATGTGGATGCCTGGTTTCTCTGCATGCACATCGAAAATCGGATATCCCTGCAGGTCGGCCACTACGCGGACCACGGGTGGATCTCCCGGGCGCCACTGGGCTACCCGGATCCTTTTCAGCACCGAGGAATCAACAGGGTAGACAGCCCGGCGGCTGGCGTTGTGTGCATCTTTCAGGTCAACCACTAAGCGGTACGGGTCCGTCAGCTGGAAAACGCGGTACGGAACCGAACGGCTGCTCGCAATATCGACGAGCGTCTCTCCCATGCTGTCCGGCCTGATCGAAATTCCCGAAACCAGCGCCGGAGTTGACATGGTTCCACGGCCATGGTTCGGAAGGTCCGGTTCCGTGACTGGAACGAGCTTGTCCTGGGCGGGAAGTTCTGGCGCTGTCAGGCTTGCTGACAGGTCCTTGAATCGATGAACAGCAAAAGGAGAGCTTTGAGCCAGCCTGCGCGGAAATCTTTTCGCGTGATCGACTCCGTTGTTTCTGGCTGATCTGGTTCGGCTCATGGCGAAGCCGTAGACAGTCCTTTCGACTGAACTGCCTGGCTCAAGTCTGATTTGCACGCCAGAACCCAGGTGTTTGACGCTGAAGGCCGGAGTCCCCTTCAGATCGGCCACGACGCGAACGATGGGCGGGTCAGACCGCCACTGACCGATTCGAACCCTTTCGATAAGCTGGGATTGAACGGGGTAGACACGCTTGAGAATCGCCTTGCGGGCGCCTTGGAGATCCACCACAAGCCGTTCGGGGCTGGAGAGCTCAAATGTTCGATAACCAACTGGCCGCGTCACTCGGACGTCGATGATGACCGCTCCCTGCGGGGAATTGTGAACTGAAATCGCGCGAACGAGGGGAACTGAGTTTGATGGACTTGGCGTCGCTGGCTGTCGACTCTGGGCGGCGAGCGCGATCATTGGGAGAAACGCCATCAAGGCTGCCACGGTTTTCAGCGCCCTCTTCAGCATAGTTATCCGCCCGCCGAGCCGGTTCTCAGAACGCGTCAGACCTTCATGACGTACAGGTGAGGATTTGGGCAATCGAGGCCTACTATAGCGACGAGAATTCCCGGTGTCAAGGTGACGAAGTCGTTAATAGACGGGTGACACTCTTTCGCCGACGGCGGCGCCCGTTGTTGAGGCGAGACACTTGCTTGACAAGCGGGGTGGTGTCTCCTATTATGCAATGGAGAGGTATGTCTTGTTCAGCGGTGGCTTTACTGAAATCGGATTCATCCTATTCATTGCATTTCTACTATTTGGGCCGAAGAAGCTGCCGGAGATCGCGCGCATACTCGGTAAGGGGATGGGAGAGCTTCGTCGCGCTTCAGATGAACTGAAGAACTCCCTGGAAGATGAAATCCGGAATCTGGATCGCAATGACGACGAGGTCAGCCAACCTCAAGAGGAGACTCACCCCTATACCTATACAGAAACTGAAGAGGAGAGTTACGAGCACCCGGAGGAAGAAACGCACGAACTGAGCGATCAGTCCGAAAGCGCTCTGGAGCCCGCTCCTGAGTATGGCTACGACTATTCAGAACCCACCGAGCACGAACCCGAGCCCCGGCCCCGAGGATGAAAATCTTAACGGCAAGCAGATGTCGTTCCTCGAGCACCTCGAGGAACTTCGACAGCGGCTGGTCCGTAGCGCCATCTCGGTTGCAGTCGGCTTTATCATCTGTTTCTACTTCTCCGATAACATTTACGCCTTCCTTGCTAGGCCCTTAACCGAGACCCTTAGAAGCCTGCATATGCCGACGAAGTTGGTTTATACCAACCCTGTCGATCCCTTTAACCTGTACATCAAGTTATCTCTCGGCGGAGGCGTTTTCCTGGCCGCGCCCTACATTCTGCTCCAGTTGTGGCTGTTTATCTCTCCCGGACTTTATCGTCATGAAAAACGTTATATCTGGCCTTTTGTGACGCTGACCAGCGGGCTGTTTTTTACGGGCGGCTTCTTCGCCTACGAATTTGCTTTCCCAGCGGCTCTCAGGTTCCTTCTGGAATTCGGACATCGCTTCCAGCCCATGATTACCATTCATGAGTACCTGGGCTTGGCCTTGACCATCATTCTGGGTGTGGGAATCATCTTCGAATTGCCTGTCGTCATCTTACTTCTTTCAATTTTCGGCATTGTCACGCCCAAATTCCTGATCCGGAATATCCGCTATGCGGTGATCATTACAGCGGTCGTGGCTGCGGCACTGGCTCCCACGCCGGATTGGACCACCCTGTTCATGTTCTGGATGCCGCTTGTCGGCCTTTATGTCGTCAGCATCGGGCTCTCATGGCTTGTCTATTACAAGAAAAACAGGAAACGCAGGCATGAGCAAGCATAGGCCGCGCCGGCTTTGGAGTCTGCTGTTCTTCTTAAGTTTCCTGTTGATCCTCCTGGCGAATTGCAGGCGACTACGGGCCGCGGACCCGTACGCATTCAATGGCGGCCGTGCATTTGCAGACCTCGAGCATCTGGTAGCCTTCGGTCCCCGCCCGGTGGGCTCAAAGGCGCTGGAGGCTTCCCGCGCGTGGATCATCAGCCAGTTGGAACAAGCCGGTTGCAAGGTCGTGCAAGATCCCTTCGTAGGGCACACACCCTTCGGGAATATCCCTATGGTGAATCTCATCGCCGAGCTTCCCGGCACTGAACCAAGGCACATCGTAATGATCGCTGGCCACTATGACACCAAGCTGGAAAAATCCTTCCGGTTTGTGGGCGCCAATGATGGCGGATCGAGTGCAGCGTTTCTACTGGAAATGGCTCGCGAGTTGCAGCCGACGAAGCACAAGCTGACTTACTGGATCGTTTTCTTCGATGGGGAGGAAGCACTGAAAAGCTGGTCAGCTACGGACAGTCTCTATGGAAGCCGCCAGCTTGTCCAGAAACTGACGGCCGATGGCGAGTTAAGCCGCATCCAGGCCATGATTCTGGTTGACATGATCGGCGACGTGCACCTGGAAATTCGCTGGGACGAGGATTCAACTCCCTGGCTGAACAGGCTTGTATTCCGGGAAGCAGACAGGCTGGGTTACTCGAAATACTTTCTGCGACAGCCTATGGCAATCATTGATGATCACACCCCGTTTGTGAATGCGGGTGTGTCGGCAGTGGACTTGCTTGGCCCTGTTGGTCCCATCACGCCCGGTGCCCCCTTCGGCATTTACTGGCACACGGCACAGGACACTATCCAGCACTGCAGCCCCTCGAGCTTAACAATTGTTGGCCGCGTGGTGAAGGCTGCCCTCGCCGGGCTTGCAAATTCTCCGCACGTGCAATGATTCCCGTCTGAGAACCGCCGGCTCTGCCTTTCAATCAGGACCAAACCACCGAAGTCGCTTTTCACTTTACAGGCTCTGGGCTGAAATTAGAGTTGTTTTTGAGTTGCTGATTTCTCGCTGAACCCACCCGGCAGGTCCTGGGCAAAGAAAACCGCCGAATCCTTTTTGACGAAGGAATGATGAGGAGGTGTGGAATCATCCTTGAATGGCATGTCCGTGCGGTAATGGGCGCCACGACTCTCTCTGCGGGCCAGAGCTGAAGCGGCAATCAGGCGCGCAACGGCCAGCATGTTTTGAGCTTCATAACACTCCCGTGTGGGCGGAATCGGTTCTTCGACCGAAAGGGCAGCAAGTTGAGAGACCGCATCCGCCAGACCGTGTTGGTCGCGGATAATTCCCACTCTGTCCCATAATATTTCGCGGAGTTGTTTCACAGTTTGAGAAGTATCAACGTCGCTCGCTGATGCGCCACCGGCCATCTGTTGAGGGACATCGGGTACCTGCCTCTTGGAAGCGACGGGCTTGGACTTCGGAGGCGGAGAGCAGGAATGCCGACGGACGCTTGCACCGGCACGCGCCCCGTAGACCAACCCTTCGAGCAGAGAATTGCTGGCCAGGCGATTAGCTCCATGGACGCCTGTGGAGGCCACCTCGCCGGCAGCATAAAGTCCCTCCAGGGATGTTCTCCCTTCTAAATCAGTCGCAACACCACCCATGGCGTAATGTGCCGCAGGGCGGACTGGCATAAGATCGGAAGTGATATCCAGGCCGTATTTGAGGCAAGTGGAATAAATCAGGGGGAAGCGGGTCTTGATATGCTCTGCTTTCAGGCCGGTCAAATCGAGGTAGACAAACTCCGTGCCCGTCTTGCGCATTTCCATGACGATAGCCCGGGAAACGACATCCCGTGGAGCAAGTTCGCCAGACTCATGGTAATGCGGCATAAAGCGATGGAGATCAATGTTTCGAAGGATGGCACCCTCGCCCCGAAGCGCTTCAGAAAGCAGGAAATGTGGCGCTCCCTTTGCGTATAGAGCAGTGGGGTGGAACTGGATGAATTCCAGATCACTCAGCAGCGCGCCGGCCCTGTAGGCAATGGCAACACCGTCTCCGCAAGCTACTTCAGGATTGGTCGTCTCCTTGTAAACTTGCCCCATGCCGCCTGTTGCCAGCACCACCGCCTCTGCCTCAATCTTGTAAAGGCGGGGACTCCTCGTATCAATGCAATTGACTCCCGTAACCCGGGAACCATCCTGTATCAGGTTTGTGACAAACGTGTACGGCCGGATCTCGATACTCGGCAGGGTCTTAACTTTCACCAGAAGCGCGCGGAGGATCTGTGCGCCGGTTGAGTCTCCGTGCGCATGCAGAACGCGCGAACGGCTATGCGCGCCTTCGCGGGTGAAAGCCAACCGGGTTCCTTCCCGGTCAAACTGCATTCCCCATTCGATCAACCGTTTGATTTCGCGAGGGCCCTCCCTGACAAGGATTTCCACCGCTTCTTCGCGGCACAGTCCGTCGCCGGCCTGCAGAGTGTCCTGGAGATGAAGGCGGACCTCGTCATCCTCCGCAAGGGCTGCGGCAATTCCTCCCTGCGCGTGTTCCGTGCTTGAATCGTACAGTTCACCCTTGGTCAGCACAAGAACATGGGCAGAGTCAGCCAATTCAATGGCGGCGCGAAGCCCTGCGATGCCGGCGCCCAGAATAAGATAGTCGACGTGCTCGTTTTTGTCGTTCATGTACACCACCATCCTAATCATACGCGGCGCGCCGCGCGCCCGCAACCGGTAGCCGTTCGCCGTGCGACTCAGAAACTTGCCCGGATTGTGGCGGTATGATATGTGTTTTCGTTTAGAATCAAAAGAGGACTGGTGAGGAAACAATGCGGCGGCTTCGAGTGAAATCTCGTGATTTTGACTACCATGTAGTGGGTGGGCGCGGAGCATGGAGTGTGCTCCAGCGCTTTCCACACCGAAAATACTCCTCGATATTCATACTGAGTGAGCGGGCTCTTTGGAAGCGATGGGAAGCCGACTTCTTGAAGGCCAGTCGACTGGCCTCTCCTCATGAGATCTTCATACCGGCCGGTGAAAACTCAAAGAGTATCCGGGTCGCGGAGCAGGTAGCTGCAAAACTGCTGCAAAAAGGCGCTGACCGACGATCCCTCCTGATCGCTTTCGGCGGTGGGGTCGTGGGAGACCTTGGAGGATTTGTCGCTTCCACGTACATGCGGGGGATTGATTGCGTTCAGGTGCCGACGACAGTGGTGGCGCAGGTGGACAGTGCAATTGGGGGCAAGACCGCTGTCAACGTGGGTGAGATGAAAAACTTGTTGGGTACTTTTGCGCCGCCACGGCTGGTCCTTGCCGACCCCGTGGTTCTGAGTTCTCTCCCCAAGCGCGCCTTCCTTTCGGGCTTCTACGAGGTTGCAAAGCATGCGATACTTTCCGGTCCCTCGTTGTTTTCTTTGATGGAAGAAGTCGCCGGCAGCTTGAGCCCGGGTTCCGAAGGGAAAGTGGAGCGGTTGCTGGTGCGGGCCGCACAGGTGAAAGTCGAGATCGTCAACCGGGACGAGCGTGAAGCCGATCTTCGCCGATTGCTGAACCTGGGCCACACGTTTGGCCACGCGCTGGAAGAGGCCACGGGTTACCGGCGGCTGCTCCATGGCGAGGCCGTAGGATGGGGATTGCTATGCGCCGCACGGCTTGGAGTGCTCTTGAACATGCTGGATGCAAAGGAAGAGGAACGAATCGTGGAGCTGGTTCGAAGCATTGGACCGCTGCCACCTATCCGCGATCTGTCGTTGGGAAAAGTGAAACGGCTCTTTCCGAGGGACAAGAAAGCTGTTGCTGGCCAGATTCATTGGGTGGTGCCTGCAAGAATCGGCCAGGTGAGAATTGTCAACGATGTTCCTATCGGCCTTGCTACTGAAGCGCTGCACAGTGTGCAGCAATTGGAGGCTTATGGGTAAGTTGAAGCAGACGACGGTCGAGGGTACCTCAGTGAGAATGGGCGCTGATGAGCGGACAACTGCTTCCGAGGTACGGAGCATGTTTGCGTCTGTAGCGCCACGATATGACCTGCTTAACCACCTGCTCTCCGCCGGTTTTGATATCCGATGGCGGCGTGCGACCGTCAGGGCACTCGATGGCGTGCTTGCCAAGCAATCCTCGATCGTGGTCGATCTTTGCTGTGGGACCGGCGATTTGGCACTCGAACTAAGGCGGGCTTCGGTGGGTAAGGTCCTGGGGACCGATTTCTGCCATCCCATGCTCCAGCGGGCGCGCGAAAAATCTTCGCAGCTCGCAAAGAAGGCAGTTTTCCTTGAGGCTGATACGTTACGGCTGCCATTCCCCGAAGCCTCTGTTGATGCGCTGACCATCGCCTTTGGATTCCGGAATCTGGCCAATTATAGGCGCGGGGTCCAGGAAATGCGTCGGGTGCTGAGGCCCGGCGGTGTAGTGGCGATCCTGGAGTTTTCTCACGTCACCTGGCCTGTCTTTGGCCCTCTGTTTCGTGTCTATTTTCGGCGTGTTCTTCCGCGCCTCGGGGAATGGATTTCAGGGGTTCACGGCCCCTACCGATATCTTCCAGACTCTGTTTTGCGTTTTCCGGACCAGGAAGCTCTTGGAAACCTGCTACGCGAAGAGGGCTTCAGGGATGTCCGCTATCGAAACTTTACAGGCGGCGTGGCGGCCTTGCACATGGGTTCGAAGGATTAGGATTTCGAATGGTGGTTAATCAGGATTTGCCTGATTTGGGATCCAATCTAGCAGAGCTCCGCTTTTCTTAGATTCCTTCGCCCGACTTCGCGAATGCTGTATCAGTTCCCTCTCTATTAGTGTCTGCTGCGGCCTACTTCCAAGACACCGCCTTGAGTGCCTATGCTTTATCGGTTGGCGAAGGACGGCCTGCAGGCCTTTGAAAATGTCCAATACGCACCGGAAGGCTCGGCAATGCCTGCTTGCGTGGAGTGTGCGGTACGTTGCAGGCGCCTGCAGAAAGTCAACGCGGACCGCTTGAGGCAGCCACCACGGATTTTTGATATTCTAATGTGTTCATCTCCTGACAGCGTGGCGAGGAGGGGGAGGCCACTATTCTGAATTGGAGGGTTTTCGATGAAGATTCTGAATCTCGATTTCACTCGAATTGCGCATGACACGTTTCGGATTGCGGGCTCGCTGGTGGTTTATACCGACCCGTTCAAGGTGGCCAAAAAGGATGAGTCCGATATCGTGCTGCTGAGCCACGAGCACTTTGACCATCTAAGCCTGGAGGATCTCAATAAGGTTTGCACGGCTGAAACAACAATTGTTGCGAGCCCGTCGTGCAAAAACGGTTTGCAAAAAGTGAAGGCAAAGGGGAAACACTTCGTTGAACCAGGTATGAAGCAGATTGTTGGGCAGGTTGAAATCGAGGCGGTTCCAGCATATAACGTCGATAAATTCCGCGAACCCGGGAAACCATTTCACCCAAAGGATGCCAAGGGGGTGGGTTTTGTGTTCCAGATGGACGGAACTCGGGTTTACTACGCTGGGGACACGGATTTTATCCCGGAAATGAAATCCATCCAGTGTGACATCGCGTTGCTGCCAGTGTCGGGAACCTATGTCATGACGGTGGAGGAGGCAGCCAAAGCGGCGCAGACAATCAACCCCAAGGTTGCGGTTCCCATGCACTATGCCGCCATCGTCGGGACCGACGACGACGCGAAAAAATTCAAGTCTCTAGTGACCAATTGCGAAGTTCAAATCGTTTGATTCGGGTCGATTTGTGATTTGAACCTGGCACGTAAGCCTTTCCGTATTCAATCCGCAAATCAGGGCGCGAATTCCATCTCAGGAGGCTGAATGACCATGGCAGAGCGTGACAAGAACTCACACGAGCCGGTAACCCGGCGTGACTTTCTGGCGTTGGCGACAGGCGGAGCAGCTCTAGCGATGACGGGTTGGCCGGGTAAAACGGCAGTGGGAATGCCCGCTCAGGGAATGGCGGCTGGCGAGGCCGCGGTGCTTGACACTGGCGGCATTGCCATGGAGCATTTTGAAGCCGCTCGCAAGCGCGCTGCCGCAATGGTAGCGAAAATGACCCTGCCGGAAAAGATCTCGCAGTTCGGCGCCCAATCGCCGGCTATCCCGCGGCTTAAGATTCCCGCCTTTAATTACTACGCCAGCGAGGCCTTGCACGGACTGATTCATGGCGGGCCGATCACGTCGTTTCCGTTGCCTCTGGCGATGGGATGCTCATGGAATCGTTCGCTGATCCACCGGGTTTTCACTGCAGTGTCGGATGAGATTTGGGCGTGGCACAAAAAGAATGGCCAGGGGTTGGCGATGTTTTCGCCGCCGACCGTCAACATGGGAACGCGCGACCCTCGCTGGGGGCGGATTGCAGAAAATTACAGCGAAGATCCTTACCTGGTCGGCCAGATGGCGATTTATGCCATACACGGCATGCAGGGCGATGATCCGCGTTATCTCAAAACTGTCGCCTGCGCCAAGCATTTTATTGCCAACGACACCGAGGACGACCGGCACTCGACTTCTGCCACGGTTGACCCGCGCAGTTTCTGGGAATATTACACTCGCGGATTCGAAGCCTGCGTGAGGGACGGACACGTCTTCACCGTAATGAGTTCTTATAACGCGATGAACGGAATTCCCACCACCGCCAACCGGTTTCTGCTGACCGACGTGCTGCGGAAGCGCTGGGGATTCCGTGGCTACGTCGTTTCCGACTGCGGCGCAGTTTCCAATATCTGCCACACCCATCATTTTGTGCCTACGGACGCCGAGGCGGCCGCACTGGCGGTCAATGCCGGCTGCGACATCAACTGCGGGAACGTGCTTGCGCGGTATCTGGGCCAGGCGGTCAATGAGATGCTCATCAGCGAACCCGTACTGGACCACTCGCTGGTGCGCTCGTTTACCGGGAGGATTTTGCTGGGAGAATATGACCCGCCGGAGCAAATACCTTATGACAAGATCCCGGTTTCCTGCCTGGACAGTCCGGAGCATCGCGAACTGGCGCGCGAGGCGGCTCGCCAGTCGATTGTGCTTTTCAAGAATGAGAACAATACGCTTCCACTGGACAAGAGCCGTATCAAGAAGATCGCTGTGATCGGTCCGATGGCCGATTCGTGCTACTTGGGCAACTACAGTGGGACGCCATGGTACCGGGTATCGCCGCTGCAGGGGATCAAGGACTATTTGGGAATTCCGATTGCCCCCTCTTATCAGAAGCTCGCCTCCCATTTTGTTCGGCTTTCGCAAGGCCCGGGGTTGGATTGGTGCAGTGAAGGTGGGGAAGCGCTATCCAACATCAGCGACGGGTCCTGGGCTCTGTTCGACAAGGTGCTCTTTACTGGAGCGAACGATTTTCAGGCCCGAGTTGCCAGTGATTCCGGCGGCGGAACGATCGAAGTACACCTTGACAGCCTGAGCGGGCCACTGATTTCGAAGGTTGAGGTTCCCAGCACCGGAGGCTGGCAGAATTGGGTGACTGTCAGCGCACCTCTCAAACCTGTGACGGGCGAACATACTGTCTTCCTCCGCTTTGCTGGCTTGTTTCGGAGGCTATTCAACCTTGAGTCGTTCAAGCTCACTCCGGAAAGCCCAACGCCGGCTGCCGCACCGGGGGTTGAAAAGGTGGCCTATGCGATCGGCTGCACTGTGGCTGGTGAGAAGGACACCGCTCAATTCGACGCGGCCATCAAGGCCGCGAGGGAAGCGGACGTCGCCCTGGTGTTTGTCGGTGCCGATCAGCAGGTGGACCGGGAGGCCCACGACCGTGATTATATTCACCTGCCCGGTGTCCAGCATGAATTGGTGCAAGCGGTGCATGCTGCCAATCCCCGGACCGTCCTGGTGATTTCTTCCAATTGTCCGGTGGCTGTGAACTGGGAGCAGGACCACCTTCCCGCGATTGTCGGCGGAATCTTCCTGGGCGAGCAGCAAGGCCATGCCCTGGCTGATGTCCTGTTCGGCGAATACAACCCGGGCGGCAAGGTGAGCACCACCTGGTACCGCCGCACTGAGGACCTGCCGGACTTCCATGATTACAACATCCGCAATGGCCGGACCTATCTGTACTTCCAGGGAGACCCGTTGTATGCGTTCGGCCACGGACTCAGTTACACCACCTTTACACACAAGAATCTCCGTCTCAGCAGCAATGCACTTAGCCCCGGCGACAAAATCAGGATCTCGGTTGATGTGACAAATTCGGGCAGCCGGGAAGGCGATGAAATTGTCCAAGCCTATGTTCACGTGACTGCCGGCACCGTGATTCGGCCCATTAAACAGCTTGTTGGCTTCGACCGCGTTCACCTCAAGGCGGGCGAAATGCGAACGGTCGGCTTTGACTTGGCCCACGACGACCAGGCGTTGCGGTATTGGGATGAAGACAAGTACGAGTTTGTCGTGGCACCCGGCACGGTGGATGTGATGATTGGTGCTTCGTCTGCGGACATCAGGCTTAGAAGGCAGATCCAGCTCAACGCCTGAGGGACAGTTGCACGACAGCTTGGATCGCGGACTCTGTCAATTTCCAGGCGGCTGTTCCTGGCTCCGACGGATGTCTTATTCGCTGGCTTTTTCCCCCGTCACGATTCTGGGAGAGCGGCAGGCATCTTCAATAGGCTCGTTGGGCTTAAACTCGAATTTCTTGGGCGCTGCGCATCGCTTGATGTTCATTCCCATCTCCAATGAAGGCGCGTTCTTTTCTTTTTGGTTCGCCTTCCGGCTTATCTTTCTCAACTCCTTCTTCATCTTCATAAATGCCGTCGTGTTGACCACATAGTGCGATTTCTTGGGCAAGAACACGATGACCTTCATAGCATGGACCATTCGCTGGTAGAAAGGAGGATGGGTATGGAACCAGCTTACACTGTTGACGTACCCTTCCTTCGTCGCCATCTTGTCAAAGAACTTGATGAAACCATAGGGGTCGTAATCGCTGTTCCAGGCGTATTGAATGCCGAGTTGATCTGCCTGCATTTCAAATTTGCGGCTGACACCCAACATCCTGAGGTTCATCATCATCCCAAGGCCGTAAAAGCCGTATTGAAGCGCATAGTAAGTCCCGATCGTTGCAATACCCCCCGTTAGGACGAGGGCTGCGATCTGGGCTGCATTGTAAAAAATGCCTGCGATTTGTTCCCTTTTCATCAGCTTATGCCCATGACGCGCCACAACGTGACCGATTTCGTGGCCAATCACTCCCGCTAGTTCTGATTCGTTATCGACGGCTTGAAGGAGTCCGCGTTCGACAAAAACGTAGCCGCCGGGCAGGGAAAAGGCGTTTATCTCCCTCGCGTTGAGAACCGTCACATGCAAGGGAATGTGGAGGTCTGAATGCCGTGCCACCTTTTGAGCCACGGATTTCACGTAGTCGTCAATCGCCTTGTCCTTGACCGCCGGCGGCATCATGCCGGATTCCTTCATTCGCCTGATGTCTTCTTCTCCGAGAGGAATGTCGTTTTTCTGCCCCTTTGCAATTACTCGGAACCCGATGTCCTTTACATCACACCAGTGACAGCGAAGGTTCTCGCCGTTCACCAATTCGCTTTTGATCTGCTTCAGGTTTGAAGGCCAATTCTGGATGAGTCGCAACTTTGCCTGCCTGTTTGCATAAGCCGTAGGAATGGCATGCTGGTACATCATCTTGGCCTGGCTCTCAAGCAATTCCAGAGACCGGATTTTGCAGCGCAAGGCGTACTGTTCGCCGCTATTCTGACCCGAATCATTCGGTTTCAGCTGTTTCTTGTCGTCCGCGATTTCCGACTTGAATTTCTTGACATGCGCTTTAAACTGCCCGACGCAATAGTCCTGCCCTTTCTGCAAAAACTGCTGCATCTGGGTGAACTGGTCGCTGCTGAAGTGGAGTTCTGGCGAGATCTTGAACAACGTCAGGTAGGACTTGCGAATCTCTTTCGACAGTGTCTCGAGCCCTGACGGTGGCGTGGGAGCAGGCGCTCCGATTTTCGGGGTATGACCACATGCCGGTATCAGGACAAGGAGATTGCATAAGAGAACGACGACCCATGCTCGGATATTCAGCCTCACGATGTTTTCCTCCTTTCTCAGGACCGGCCGCGCGAACTGCACATCTGCTTCCTGGCCAGGTGCCAGGCGGGTCCTACGAATCGGGCGCCGTGAGCGAGATGACGCTTAGTCCGCGGCGTGCTTGCGGGCTCCTGACAAGCATCAAAAACGCGAAGAACTGCACAACCTTTGAATAGGCTGCTTGCGGTTATAGCCAATCTTTATGGGCTCCGAACATCCTTTTACCCGCTGGTACGGCAAAACACGCGCTTTCGTTTTCGGATGATGCTTAGCCGTATATCTGGCAAGCGCTTTCTTCATGTTCTCGAACGCTTTTGAATTGATCTCCAAGTGGCGCTTCTTTGGCAGGAACATGATCTCGCGCATAGCATCGAGCATGCGGGTGTAAAACGGTGGATGGGTATAGAACCAGCCGACTCCCTGAACGTAGCCCACTTTCGTGGCCAATTTGTCAAAGAAGCGGATGAACCCCGTGGGATCATAGCCTGCATTCCAGCAATACTGGATCCCCAGTTGATCGGCCTGAAGTTCATACTCGCGGCTGACGCCCAGCAGCGCCAGGTTCAGCAGCATTCCGGCGCCATAGAAGCCATACTGGAACGCATATGATTCTGCCAGATACCCTCCGATTGTGCCCGCTCCAGGAATCAGGATGCTGGCCGCGGCGGCGGCTCCCGACATGAATATGCTGGCGAGCCTTTCATGTTCCATCTTGCGGTGGCCGTGCCTGCACACCACATGGCCGATTTCGTGCCCGATGACCCCGGCCAGCTCTGACGAGTCATCCGCCGCCTTCAGAAGGCCGGTGTTCACAAAGACAAAGCCGCCTGGAAATGAGAAGGCGTTGATCTGTTTTGTATCGAGGACCGTGACGTGCAAGACGACTTTCAAATCCGAGTGTAGGGCTACATTCTGGGCTACTTTATTAACGTAATCCACAACTTGGGGGTCCTTCAGCACGGGCGGCTCCATCCCGGACTCCTCGAACTGTTCGACGGCCTTCTCCCCCAGCGGAACATCCTTTTGTTGTCCCGGAACGATGGTCCTTTTGCCAATATCCTGGACATTGCCCCAGCGCCGATTACGATATGCGCCGCTGGCGATTTCCTGCTTGATCTTCACGAGATCAGAGGGCCAGTTTTGAATTAGGTCCAGTTTTGCCTTTTCGTTCTCGTAGGCGATAGGGATGGCGTGCTGAGCCAAAACAGCCGCCTGGGCTTGCTCATATCGCAGGTTTTGAATCTTACAATGGATGTTGTGCCGCTTCGCATTTGAGATTGTGGCAGTAACTCTTTGAAGGTGGCGTTCGTATTTAGTTATTTCGGACTTGTATTTGTTGGCATCCTGCTTCATCGCCCCGACGCACTCACTCCTCTGCTTTTGAAGCAGATCCTGCATCTGGCTGAACTGCTGGGAGGTGAAGTGCAGCGAAGGCGAAACTCTGAAAAGTTTCAGGTAAGGTTTTTGCAGTTCGTTGGCAAGCTCGGTCAGCTTTGACGGTGTTCTTGGAAACGTGGCGGCAAAATAGCCTCCGGCAGGAACGAACAGGATGACTTCTGCAAGAAAGAGTGCCAGGCATGTCCGTACATTGATTTTCACTTTCCTCTCTCTCTTTCCAGAGTCTGGAGATTAGTTCATATCCTTATGATGAAATTCACCTGAAAAGTGTTGACTACATAGGGGAGACCACATATCGAAACAGCAGTCATTGTGGCGATACTGGTTCTCTTTAAACAATGAGAGAAGACGGATTTGAAACAGACACCCGGCAAGGTGTGCTGCGAGGACGGAAATCGGTTAAGATAGGGAGTCGGTTTCTGCTAAGCCCGATGGTTATTACTGAGATCTTCAAATCAATCCAGGGTGAATCGACTTTTGCCGGACTGCCTTGTGTTTTTGTTCGTCTGACCGGCTGCAACCTTCGGTGCCACTGGTGTGACACCGCGTATGCGTTCCACGGGGGACAAAAGATGACTCCCGCTCAGGTTTTGGATCGCGTCCGCTCATTGGGCGGAAAGCTGGTGGAACTCACTGGTGGAGAGCCGCTGCTCCAGAAAGAAACCTTCGGACTTGCCGACAGCTTCCTTGCAGGAGGCTATCGAGTGCTGGTGGAAACCAGCGGTGAAAGGTTTGTCGGAGATCTTGCACGAGCCGTGGTGAAGATCGTGGACGTGAAATGTCCGGCAAGTGGAGAGAGTGGCAAGTTTGATGTCGCAAACCTTGACGTCCTGGAGCGGAAAGACCAGATCAAGTTCGTGATTCTTGATGAAAGTGACTATCTCTACGCTCGTGATTTCCTGGCCAGCCATCGGCTTTCCGAGCGAGTGGATGAAATCATTTTCTCTCCGGTTTTCGGCCAGTTGCCGCCTCGCCAGCTTGCGGAATGGATCTTGCGCGATAATCTGGAAGTTCGGGTTGGATTACAGCTTCATAAGTTTATCTGGGATCCCGAGACGCGCGGAGTCTAAGATGAAAAGTTCGGTTCTCACGGCGAGGGCCGGGCGACTTGCCCTGTTGACGGCAACTAAGGAGCAAATGTCTTGTTAAGCGGCCCTCAAACATCTGGCGGACGACCTCTGGCAGTAGTGCTGGCCAGCGGCGGGCTGGACAGTTGTGTGACGACAGCCATCGCGGTCCGTGAGTATCGGGTGGCGCTTTTGCACGTGGCGTACGGCCAGCGAACCGAGAGCAGGGAATTGGCGGCCTTTAACGCCCTCGCAGATTTCTATAAGGCTGAACAGCGCTGGGTTTGTCGCCTGGACCATCTTCGCCAGATCGGAGGTTCAAGCCTCACTGATCCAAGTATCCCGGTGGAGCTCGCGGATCTTGAACGTAAGGATATCCCATCCACTTATGTACCGTTTCGGAACGCACATTTTCTTTCCATCGCCGTTTCCTGGGGCGAAGTTGTCGGCGCTCGAAAGATTTTTATCGGCGCGGTGGCGGAAGACAGTTCGGGGTACCCGGACTGCCGCCCAGAGTACTACGAGGCCTTCAATCGTTTGATCGCGGCGGGAACAAAGCCCGAAACCCAGCTCGAGATCGTGACTCCGGTGATTCGGATGCGCAAGAGCGACATTGTTCGAAAGGGAGTCGAACTTGGAGCTCCGCTCCGCCTCACATGGTCTTGCTATCAGGGGCAGGACGTGGCCTGCGGCGTTTGTGACAGTTGCGCTCTTCGCTTGCGGGCCTTTCAGGAAGCAGGTTTTGACGATCCCATCCCCTACGCCCTTCGTCCGCGGTATACGCCGCAGGCATCCTGTGCGGGTTGAGATTCTCGACCGCCTCAGAAGCACGCGTTTGGGTTGAGCATCCGGCGAGATGAAGCTAAAATAAAACTCGGGCAGTTTGAGTTGAGGAGGTTGAAATGAAGTTTATGTCAGCGCGAAGGATTCTTGGAGTGGCGTTTGCCATCGCGGTGTTGGGCATGGTGGTGCCTGCCTATGCTCAAACTGGCGGGGTAGAAGGAAAAGCCACCCTGCAGGACGGGAAGCCTTGCGTCAAGTGCATTGTTCTGATTGAACGACTGGACATCAAATCGACTTATAAGACCAAGACGAACAAAAAGGGCAATTATGTTTACATTGGATTGCCTATCGGGAACTACAAAGTCCTTTTGCAGAATCCCAGTGGCCAGAACCTCTTTTACATCGAAAAGCACATTGGGCTGGGCGATCCCACTGAAGTGGACTTTGACCTTCCGAAGATGATGTCACCGGTTGCGCAGCAACAGGCCCGCCAGCAAATGATGAAGACGAATCCGGAAGAGGCCAAGAAGGCCGAGAAGGCGGAGGAGGCGCAGGCCAAAGAACAGAAACAGTTCACGGGACTCAAGAAGTATTTTGAAGAGGGAAATACGCTTTATAACGCGGGAAAATACAAAGAAGCCGCTGCCGCGTTTCAGCAGGCGCTTCCTCTCGCCAAGGATAAGAATGTTCCTGTTGTCCTGGCGCGCCTGGCCGACGCTTACGCCAAAGCGAAGGAAAATGACCAGGCGATTGCAACGTACCAGAAGGCGCTCCAGTTGAATCCCAACGACGCCGCCATGCACAACAATCTGGGCAGCGTTTACGCGAGTATGGGTAAGCTCCCGGAAGCTCAGGCGCAATTCCAGCAGGCGGCAACCATTGATCCGACGAATGCCGGTCGCTATTACTTCAACATTGGCGCCATCATGTACAACGCCGGGAAGATGGACGAGGCGCTTGCGGCTTTCAATAAAGTCATCAGTATTGATCCCAACAACGCCGAGGCATATTACCTGAAAGGTCAGGCGTTGATGGGGAAGGCCACGATGGCGGCAAACGGCCAGGTCAAAGCTCCGGATGGGACGATCCAATCTTTCCAGAAATATCTGCAGCTTGATCCCAACGGGCCAAATGCCGCGGCTGCCAAAGCGATGATTGCTACGCTCGAGGGTAAGGTGTCCACGCAATACAAGAAGAAATAATAGTGCAGATTAATCCATGACGAAGATCGGAAAGCCCCGCCAGCATGAGAGGCGGGGTTTTCTTTTGGCGCCAGGCAATTACGTGAAAATTCCTCTTGCGCTTGCTCTTCTGATGCCGCTGGCCGTCTCGCTGAAGGCGGATACGATTTACCAGATGACAGCAGAGGGACGCGAGCGCGTCATCCAGCGCAACGCAATTGTTGTTCACCAGGATTCTTCCATCTTAATTTACAAGCACTTTAACCTGGCCGATATGCGGGTTGAGAGAGTTCAATTGTCTAAGGGCAGTCTGCCTTACACCGTCGTGACCAGTTCGCCGCAGCAGCGACAAAGCATAGTGGAGATGTGGAAGCAATTCGGCTATACGGCCACCGTGACCGACACGAGCGGCAAGACGACGCAGGTTTTTGACGTCTACATCGATTTCTATCCGCCGCATGGAGTGGGATCACTGCTTGTAGCCGTTCCTCCGATCACTTCTTTCCCTTTGCAGCTTAGTGCGGGCGGTGCAGATGTGGAAGACTTTTCCAAGATCGCCCGCATAGAGTTTCAAAACGGAGAAATTACGATGACGCTTCGGAATGGCCGGGTTGAGCATGGCAAGTTCCTCATGCCCACCACGCAACCCGCCGAAGCCAAGTTCCTGGGTATTACCGACAAATATGATCCTGCAAGCCAGGATGTGTTCGATTTCTCCGAGCCGCTTGCCCATCTGAAGACGATCGTCTTCCAGCCCTGAGGTCCGACATCCGTTCCGGTTTCGAGCGCCTTTGAAAGTCCGCCCAAACTCCGTTTGAGACCCTTCCCTGGAATTCCAGCCCCCCGCAGGAACCAAAGAAAAGAGGTAAAGTATAGCCGCCGGAGGTCCGTGGCCTCTCCGGCCCGCCGCATCATTTCCAGAGAATATTTGACATCCGGAAGACGTTCCTTGTATTTTGACCGCCGGGACATCCGTCCTTCGATCGAGGAAGACGGCGGGCTCATTAAGTGGAAGCTAGGTCCCGAACGGCTCGGATCCGCTCATCCCGAAACCAATGGATACTCGTCCTTCTCCGGAAGCAGGCATTACCCAAGAGGCAACCTTCAAGGGCACTTACTTGCATACTGTCCTTGCATGTTTCCTCGGCTGGACGCTGGACGCATTCGACTTCTTTATTGTGGTATTTCTAGTCGGAACGCTGGCGACGAGTTTCCAGGTGTCGAAGGCGGACATCATCTTGACGCTGACCGCCACGCTGGCAACTCGGCCCGTCGGCGCGTTTATTTTTGGCATATTGGCGGATCGCTACGGCCGTCGCATTTCGCTGATGGCGAATGTCATCTTTTATTCAATAATTGAAGTCCTTTGTGGTTTCGCTCCCAGCTTCACGGTTTTCATTCTTTTGCGGGCCCTGTACGGCCTCGGCATGGGCGGTGAGTGGGGAATCGGAGCCTCGCTGACCATGGAGAGCGTTCCACGTCGCTGGAGGGGAATTCTTTCGGGCGTCCTTCAGAGCGGTTATTCTGTTGGTTATCTACTGGCGGCGGTGGCTGCACGCTTTATCCTGCCGGCGTGGGGCTGGCGGGCAATGTTCTGGATCGGTGCCGTGCCGGCTCTGCTGGCGCTTTATATCAGGGCGGGAGTGCCGGAGTCGAAGGCTTGGCTCGAGCACCGCGAACCTGACGTTCGAGCCATTCTGCGCACAGTCGGGCGGCACTGGAAGAGTCTTCTGTACCTGGTGTTGATGATGACGATGATGATGTTCCTTTCCCATGGTACGCAGGACCTCTACCCCGACTTTCTCAGAACCGCCCACAAAATCAAAGCAAGCACGGTTTCTGATATGGCTGTGCTCTACAACATTGGAGCGATCATCGGTACCATCCTTTTTGGCCATCTCTCGGAGCGCATCGGGCGCAGGCGCGGCATGCTGAGCGCTCTCGGCCTGTCGCTTGTGGTTATCCCTCTTTGGGCTTTTGGCGGATCAGTTGGCGTTCTGGCGGTCGGCGCCTTCTTGATGCAGATGGGTGTGCAAGGCGCCTGGGGAATCATCCCCGCGCACCTGAGTGAGCTTTCGCCCGACTCGGTTCGAGGACTTCTTCCCGGCCTCTCCTACCATCTTGGAATTCTGATTGCTGCGCCCACCAACACCATTGAGTATGCATTGCGCGATCATGTGGGTTACGCCTGGGCGATGGCCGGGTTTGAAATCGCCGTCATGGTCATCGGGGGCATTGTTATTGCTTTCGGGCGCGAACACAAAGGCAAAGATTTCCTGGCCAATGTAAAAGTCGCTACGTGAGGGGTTCCGATAAGCGTGGGGATCAGCGTAAGATCCATGCGAGAGTTGGGGCTTTGGGGTGCTATGTTGGCCCTGGCTTGCCTGGAACCAACCTTTGGTGCAGCCCAATCCGCTGATTGGATTCAATTCCAGGATCTACAGACAGGGCTTTCCTTTCAATATCCTCCTGATTTGCATCTCCGCCGGCGCAATCCTCAGAAATTCGGCCTGCCGGGCACGGAAACCATTGTGGATCTGATTGGCAACACGAAGTTAAACCCGGGAACAGTGGTGCTTCGTTTTCTTGTCAAGCGCGGCTATGTCTCCGTGCAGGAACGGCAAAAGAAGTTGGAAGAACTACACCGCGTGTGGGAAAGGACAAGTTTCATTGCGGTGGACGGCCACAAGGCGGTGGTTTGTGTCTCCGGTGGAAGGGCTGCCGTTGGCTGGTCAGTAGAACTTCTCGAACCGCGCGAATGCACGATTGTGACCCTCCTGGGCGGAGCCGATTATAGGCAGTCTCTTCCTCCTCCGCATAACGGAGAGTTTCCTCTTTTGTCCATCATTCGCACGGTACACTTCGCTTCTGTTGATGGGACGCGAATCCGCTGACCTGCCCGGTAGAACACGTTACGTTTGATTTGCAATCCTGGTCGGTTCAGGCCCGGACAAGCTCAAACAGGGTGATTTCCGGCCGGGCGCCAAAACGGACGGGAACGACGATGGTCCCAATGCCGCGGTTGACATAAAGCTGGCCGCCAGGCTTCTTGAAATAGCCTTCGACGTAAGGAGTGAACAGGCGAGCGATCGAAAGATCCGGGCTGATAAAATCAAGCGTAACCTGACCTCCGTGGGTGTGACCTGCCAGGCTCAAATCGATTTCCAGTTCGGCAGCACGGTCAAAAGTATTGGGATTGTGGCTCAACAGGATGTTGACCTGGTCCGGCCTTGTCAGTTGGCCCACTCCCTCCAGGTATCGCGTTGCTTTGACACCGTCATAGCTTCCCAAATGTCCGAGTGACTCGAAGTCTACGCCGATCAGGTTCAGGCTCTCGTGGCCAGCATGGATGGCCGTTCGTTGATGCCTCAGAATCTTGATGTTGCGTTGGGCGAAGAGACGAGTGATGGAGGCTTGGGTGTGGGTCCACATCTCATGGTTTCCGAGGCAACCGTAAACTCCGTAAGGAGCCTTCAGGCCGGAGAGCGAATCGACTGCGGCCTCCTGCGTGGCGGGGTCCCAGGTAATATAGTCTCCGGTTAGGGCTATCAGGTCCGGTTTCAGCGCGTTGGTCATCTCAACTACATGGCGGACGTCGGAGGAGCTCATGAACGGTCCAATGTGAATATCCGACAGCTGAGCGATGCGGAAGCCATTGAATTCTCTTGGCAGGCGGGACAGCTTCATCCGCACAAACGACTTTTCAAACTCGACGCGGCCAAACACAAGCCCATACCCGCAGGCGGCAAGGGGCAGGGCTCCGGCGACCATGGCGGTGTTGGAAAGGAATTTGCGCCGGTCCGTTGAGAGGATCAGATCGGGTTCGGTCGCCACAGTTTTTCCCCTGGCTCCTCGAATTCGATCCATGACCGCGTTTGCCAGCAGGAAGGGAATTGCAATGACAAATCCTACGGTCGAACTGAAAATCCACCAGCGAACGGGCGCCTCGAGCAGGGCGATTTTAAGAGTCAGGCTGGTGGCGGCTATTTCGCGCGCGGACAAAAAGTTGTATGCAAGTAGCGTAATGTAGGCGGCTAGACCTGTCACGGTAAGACAAAGACGAAGCTTCTTGCCGGGGATGAACTTCGCTCCAAGCTTGCCAATGTGGTAGATCCAGAAGAACTGGCTGACAATGAACAATAACCCGAAAAGCGGCAAAAAATGATGATGATGTCCCATACAGCCCCACAAAAACTATACTCAAGCATGTTTGTTCTTGTCCTGTTTTGTCAAGCTCGAATGTGCTCTGGCAGGCCGATAATGTTGGGGAAGGACTGTGTATGGCAGTCAATCGGTCGCTGACGGACGCAGGCGTTTGCTGGACACCGAGGGAATCCCTTCTCTATAATCAACAATTTATCCACTCAAGGGGGACCGATACGCAAGGTGCTCGACCTCAAACACACGCTTAATCTTCCGCAAACGAAGTTTTCGATGAAGGCAAACCTGCCCCAGAACGAGCCTCGGTGGCTTGCCAGGTGGGCGGAGGAGAATCTCTATGGCCAGATTCGACAGGCCCGGAAGGACGCACCGGTTTTTACCCTGCACGACGGCCCGCCATACGCCAACGGGCGCATCCATTTGGGCACCGCCCTTAATAAGATCCTCAAGGATTTCATCATCAAGTCAAGAACTCTGCAGGGTTTGAATGCTCCCTATGTGCCGGGTTGGGACTGCCACGGATTGCCAATCGAGATTAACGTTGATAAGGAACTGGGGCCGCGGAAGCGGAACATGAGCGTGGTCGAGGTCCGCCAGGCGTGTCGCCGGTACGCTGAGAAGTATGTCGATCTTCAGAGGGAGGATTTTATTCGCCTTGGGGTGATGGGCGAGTGGTCCAAGCCCTATCTCACGATGGATCCTTCATACCAGGCGCTCATCGCCGAAGTCTTCCTGAAATTTCTTGAAAAGGGTTATGTTTACCGTGGTTTGAAGCCGGTCTATTGGTGCATCCACGACAAGACCGCGCTGGCTGAGGCGGAGGTGGAATACGCGGAGCATCGCAGCCACTCGATTTATGTCCGCTATCGGCTGCTGTCGGACTTGGGTAGAATCGCGCCTGTACTGAAAGGCCGCGAGGTTTATGTCATCATTTGGACTACGACTCCGTGGACACTTCCCGCAAGCATGGCCGTAGCTTTCCATCCGGAATATGAATACGTGGCTGCCAGCGATGGCAGCCAGGATGGTGAAGTTTACATCATGGAAAGCCGCCGCCATGAAGCTGTATTGGCGGAGACGGGTGTGAAGGCATCCGCTGTAGTGGCGCGCTTTCCCGGCAGGAAGTTGGACCGCATTGAAATCCAGCACCCATTCCTGGAGCGCAAGGTTCTGGGTGTGCTCGCGGATTACGTTACTGCGGAAGACGGGACAGGATGCGTCCACACGGCGCCGGCGCATGGCCGCGAGGACTTCGAAACCGGCAACAAGTACGGATTGGAAGTCTTCAGCCATGTGGGTGATGCCGGCGAGTTTACGGAAGGGCTGCCGGAGTATAAGGGCAAGCAGGTTTTTGAAGCCAACGAGGTCATCATCGGCCTTCTCAAGGCTCGCGGGAATCTGGTGGGACCCGCCGGCTACCTGACCCATTCCTATCCGCATTGCTGGCGCTGTCACAACCCGATCATTTTCAGGGCGAACGAACAATGGTTTGTCGAAATTGACCACGACCGGCTTCGCGAGCGCACTCTGGAGGAGATTAAGAAAGTTCGGTGGTCGCCCGAATGGGGCGAAGACCGCATTTCAAATATGATCGCCACACGGCCGGACTGGTGTATTTCGCGCCAGCGGGTCTGGGGCGTTCCCATCACGGTTTTCCATTGTGTTGACTGCAGGAAACCGTTGCTGGATGCCAGCCTTGGCCGCAAGGCAGTCGAGCTTTTCAAGCAGGAGGGAGCTGACGCCTGGTATACGCACGATGTTCAGGAGCTGGTTCCTCCGGGAACAAAATGTCCCGATTGCGGTGGAACAAATTTGCGCAAGGAAACCGACATCCTCGACGTGTGGTTTGATTCGGGATCGAGCCATGCGGCCGTCCTGGGCCACCGGCCTGACCTGCCCTGGCCCTCTGATGTTTATCTCGAAGGCGGCGACCAGTATCGGGGGTGGTTCCACAGTTCCCTGCTGATCGGCATGGTGGCGCGAGGAGAAGCGCCCTACCACGCGGTGCTGACGCACGGCTGGGTTCTGGACGCCCAGGGACGCGCGATGTCGAAGTCCCTTGGCAACGTGATTGATCCGAATGAGGTCATCAAGAGCCACGGAGCGGAAATTCTGCGACTGTGGGTGGCGTCCATCGATTTCCGGGAGGATGTCGTGATCTCACCTGAGATCCTGACTCGACTGTCGGAGGCCTACCGGAAGCTGCGCAACACCTTCAGGTACTGCCTGTCGAATCTTTATGATTTTGACCCTGCGCGCGACGGCGTGAGGGGCGACCAACTGGAAGAGATTGACAGTTGGGCGCACTTGCAGACCGCCAACCTGCTCGAGCGGGTCTACGCCGCTTACAATGAAGAGGCGTTTCACAAGGTGTATCGCGCGATTTACGATTTTGCGACCATTGAGCTGAGTTCTTTCTACTTCGACATTCTGAAAGACCGACTCTACACCGCTCCGGCGCGTTCAGTGCGAAGACGTGCCGCCCAAACCACGCTCTACCGGATTGCCGACGCGCTGGTTCGGGCTGTGGCACCGCTGATGTGCTTTACAGCGGATGAAGTCTGGTCCTATTTGCCGCAGGTGTCTTCTCGCGAGCCCAGCGTTCATGTGGCCCATTTCGTTCCAGCGGTTACGTTGCGCGACGGGGTGCCTCCAGCCTACCGCGGGCGGCTTGACAACTGGCCCCGGCTGATTGCAGTTCGCGACGCGGCGCTGAAAGCCCTGGAGTCGGCACGCCGGGACGATGTGGTTCACAGCCCACTCGAAGCCAGGCTTTACCTGAGCGCCGACGACAACCTCAGACCTCTGCTTGAAACCTACCGCGCTGACTTGCCCACTCTCCTGATTGTTTCACAGGTTGAGCTGGAGCCGTATTCTGCTGGCAGTACTGGTGAAAGTTCCATGCCCGGGCTTAAGATAAGAATTGAGCGGGCCTCGGGAGCCAAATGCGCGCGTTGCTGGAATTACTCCGAGCAGGTCGGGAAGGATGACGTTTATCCTGAGGTCTGCGAACGTTGCGTGGCTGCCTTGCGGGAGATTGAAGAGGGTGCCGCAACCTAATCTGCGGTGCCAAACCTGTCTTTCAGCTACGGCTCTTGCGTGATTCAACGCCAGGAGCTTCGCGCATTGAACTCGCGATGCTGCGCTGGAATGAAGTTGTGCCCCCGGGGAACTGCTGAGTTAATTGGTTCCATATGCGCGAAGAGTCATCCGAGACGATGAGCACTGTTATGCCTGCTCCGCCGGCAAAGCGTGTTTATGCCATTCAGCGCATTGTCTATGTGCTGATCGCAGGTCTGGTTTTTGCCGGCGATCAGATCACCAAGAACATCGTCAAGAACTCCATACCACACGACGCTGTGATCACTGTGATCCCGGGATTCTTCAACATCATTCACACGGAAAACAGCGGCATCGCATTTAGCCTCTTTGCCGGCTCCTCGTCTTCTTGGAAGATGGTTCTGTTGATTGCCGTTTCGGTGGCTCTGTTGGTTGCGGTGGTCATTGTTGCCTGGAAGAGCCGTGAAATGAAGTGGAAGACCGGAGTCGGCCTGGCCCTGATTCTGGGGGGTGCTTCCTCTAACCTACTGGACCGGATTCGCTTCGGCCAGGTGGTTGATTTTCTCGATGTCTACTACCGAAGCTACCACTGGCCGACATTCAATCTGGCGGACAGTGCCATTGTCGTTGGCGCGGGACTCCTGATCATTGAACTTTTCTTTTCCAAGTAAATCCTGATGTTCGGACACGTGCCTCAAGACCAGGACTTGCGGGAATTTGTGGTGCAGGGCCAGGACAATGGCCGCAGGCTGGACGTCTTCCTGGCGGAGCAGATGCCCGACTGGAGCCGCAGCCAATTGCAGCAGGTCATCCGGTCTGGACTCGTGAAGATTGGTGCACGGCCAGCCTCAAAAGCTGGCGAAAAAGTGGAGGCTGGTGAGCGCATAACCGTCCTGGCCAAGCGCGAGCCCATCCGTGCCTTTGCCGAAGAACTGCCACTCAACATTTTGTACGAGGACGAAGATCTAGCCGTGGTGGATAAGGCCGCGGGCATGTCGGTTCACATTGGTGTGGGGACAAAGTCCGGCACTCTGGTCAATGCTCTGCTTTATCACCTGGGGAATGAACTGTCGGCAGTTGCCGGGGAATTGCGCCCCGGCATCGTTCATCGTCTGGACAAGATGACTTCTGGCCTGATAGTGGTGGCCAAGAATAACGCCGCGCACGAGGCGCTGGCTGACCAGTTCAAGGCGCGGACCGTCCGCAAGCACTACCAAGTCCTGGTCCATGGTCATATGGAGGCGGAGCACGGCAGGATCGAGGCTGCTGTGGGGCGTGATCCTGTCCGGCGGGCGCGGATGAAGGTGGATGGGATCGGAGCGCGTGAAGCGTTGACGCTGTACCGTGTCGTGCGCCGGTTCCATCATTTCACCTTGCTTGACGCGGAGCCGCACACGGGCCGCACTCACCAGCTTCGGGTCCATTTTGCTTATCTTCGTCATCCGGTGGTTGGCGATCGAATGTATGGTGCTCCGTCCAAGATTCGCGTCGGTCCCGATGAACATGTCACGCTTGACCGGAACTTCCTGCACGCTGGCCAGATCGAGTTCGTGCACCCGCGATCCGGCGCGCCGATGACCCTTACATCCCCGCTACCGCCTAAGCTCGCAGCTTTTCTCGACCTTCTTGAGAAGCAGGACCGATAGCTGGAAGGCCGGTCGGGGGAGGGCGGGTTTAGCTGGAGCCGGCTGCCCGCCCTCCGGCCCTTTGTTTTTGTTTCGTATTACAGCTGCCGGAAAACCTATTTGAAAAGGCCAGGGGGATTCCGATGATAATTTCTCTGGCCGGTCGAAAGCGCGGTAGGATATTGGAGTGTAGGGTTCCGGGGAGATTGCTAAACGACATTGAGGAGGGAAAGATGAAACGGCTACTGATGGCGTCCTTAGGGCTATCTGTTATGCTGGCGGCAACTTTGCCCGCACTTGCCCAACACGAGGGACGGGGCAAGACGGAAATCACGCTGAAGGGAAAGACGGTTTCCGTTGATTATGGACGTCCTTCGCTTCACGGCAGAACCATCCAGCAGATGCTGGCGATGAAGAGTCCCACGGCGCCATTCTGGCGTCTTGGTGCAAATCAGTCCACAACCTTTGCCACGAGTGTTCCGCTTGTTTTTGGCAGCAAGACCGTTCCAGCCGGGACTTACAGCCTGTGGGCGGAGATGCTTCCCAACAACAAGTGGGACCTGGTGTTCAATACGCAGCACGGCCAATGGGGAACAAGCCATAATCCCAAGCTTGACCTCGTGAAGGTGCCGTTGCGCGAAGAAAAGATAACTGATTCGGCCGACCTGGTTACGATTAAGCTGGCCAAGCAGGGAACGCAAGGTGGCCACTTCTCGGTTCAATGGGGTGACCTGATGCTGGCGACGAATTTCGAGGCCAAGTAGCGCGGCGAACCTGATCAAGACGCGACCGGTGGCACTGCCGCGTTTGTGTAGCGTAGTGTAGTAAGGCTCATCTTTTCGGACGCGCAGCTTTCGCCGGTGCACCCACTCTTCAGTGCGCTCCGCGCTCCAGCAGGAAGAATTGTGTGGCTGGATTCCTCAGGATGCCGACGGGGTGATAGTTTGAAAGAATGAAGTGGTCAACCGGTGTGAGATTAAGCGCGCCGGGATCAGCCGCTGGCCATATGCCGCGATAGGTCGCCAGGGGAAGGGCAAAATAGAAGACCCACTGCGGGGGATGAGCCTGCAGCTCTTCGAGCACTTGGTCATACGCCGGGCGCTCCATCATTCCAGGCTGCAGGAACGAATATCTTGTGGGATTTCGAGCTCCTGTCAGGAAGTAGATTATGGGCAGATACGGGTAAACAAAGACCGTATCTCCCGGACTGACTCTGCTGCTGGCAAGCTTGATGATTGACCGGTCGGCAGGCGCTGCACGAACCTTTCCGATGCGCGTCTCGATCACTGGCTCCGACGTAATGCTCAGGACCGAGTAACTCAGTGAGCTGGCGGCCAGTGCGATCAGAAAGGCGCTGACGACAGTGCGGGCAAGTCTGCTATGCAGCATTCTTTCCAGAAGGTACCCTGCCAGGACATAGAAAATGGGGGCTATAAATAACAACTGGTCGGCCGACCACCGCGGATAGGTTGAAATCACCAGACCAAACGAGGCGATTATCAACAGCGTCGCCAGCTTATCTCGCCGGTCCATTACGCGCTGCCTTAGCCGCCGGATAACCCAGACGACGTAAACCGCAAGTGGCAGAACTACCGGCAGCAACACGGAGATCAGGCCTGTGGCGCGCGCAAGGACCGCTGCAATTCCTGCCCCCGAAAACAATGCCACCAAACCCCGTGGCGGAATCGCCCCATATCCATATGGCACGCGGTTCGCCTGCGGATAATGGGTGGATGTCCACAGCAGATCGCGGAACATCGGCATCAGCGCTCCTTGGAAGAACAGGACCGAGGCCGCTGCAAGGGAAACAGCTGCGGCTCCCAGCGCGTAAGGGATCCATTGGGAGCGTAACTCTTTGATTAAAAAGAGCCATAGCCCCAGAAGAGCGAGGACTGCCAGTAGCGAAGGGGTAATCCACGCCGCGACCGCTGCAGCCATACCGGCGCCGAGAAACAGAAGGAAGCGCGGCCGCTCGGTTCCCGCGAAGACTAGAACCACGGCAAGCAGTCCGAACGCGCTGCTGTCCCATCGGTGGTTCGCATAAAGACGAAACAAGGGCCTGGTTTCGAAAGTAAAGAAGAATGCGCACGTTAACAGCGCGACGTTTCGGCCACTAAGCCGTGAAGCCAGCCAGTAAATGATCCCGGTCAGCAGGCCAAGGTCGAACACCAGGGCGAGCCTGGCATGGCGCAGCGTGGGGCCAAGCAATCCCATGATGCCAGCTTCAATCCAAAAACTTCCTGGACCTGTCAGAACGAAGAAATCGCGGTAGGGTGCCTGACCCTGCAAAATACGCTCGGCTCCGGCCAGATAGATTCCCTCGTCCAGCGAAAGGAAGAACCTGTTGGCCCAGAGAAGCCACACGGCAAAGGCTGCGGCCACAAAGACAATCGCAGCCACCATGAAATCCTTCTTGTTTGGCTCCGTCTGCGGAGCTTCCTCATTTCTCATGAAATGGGAGTGTACCTTTTGAGAGAGAAGGACGCAACGACTCGTTGCAATTGCTTACAGGATTGTGCACCGATGGAGCTGTTTGGCGGAATTGGACTGAGGTCCGTGGCCCCTGTGAGTGGCCGTTGCTCGGCGCCTATTGACTTGAAGCAACGGCCTCAGTCTCGTTTGCTTTGGGCGCATAATAACCGGGACGCGTCCTGATCCGGTAGTGCTTGCTGTCGTATTTGTTTGTAAACTCTATCTGCACCCGACGGAACGTGCCGTCCTTTTTCTGATCGGTCGGATAGTAACCGAAGGTGTACTGCTCGCGAATGTCGCGGGCTATTTTCTCGCAGACTGGAGTGACTTGGTCCAAGGACCTGGGGAAGTAAGCTTTTCCCCCGGTCACCTCGGCAAGTTCTTCCAAAACCTTTTTGGCTCTCTTGTCGCCGCCACCGTGAATTTTGAACAGTCCGCCCGGGCGCTCTTCGCCGAGCAGGCCAATGCAGTAAATCACGGCGTTTGATTGCTGGGCATGGTGCACTAGTTGGGCAAAGGAATAGCGGCTGGCGTTATCTTCCCCGTCGGTAATCACCAGAAGGACTTTCTTGTCGCGATTTCCAAGCTTCAGATGGTCGAGCGATGCATAGACCGCGTCATATAGTGCGGTCCCGCCCCGGGAATCGATTTTTGAGAGGGCTGCTCTGAGCTCTTCCATATTGGCCGCAAAGTTTCCGGGCGTGTCCAGATAATATTCGTCATTGAAATTGACCACAAAAACCTGATCATCGGGATTGGAAGTTTTCACAAAAGTCAGCGCGGCTGCATTCACTTCCGGTCGTTTGTCACGCATACTGCCGCTGTCGTCGATAACGATTCCCATTGTTACCGGAATGTCGGCGTGACTGAAAACCGAAATCTTCTGAGGCACACCGTTCTCTAAAACGCGAAAATCTTTCTGAGTAAGGTTATTGACCCGATGGCCCTTCTTGTTGACGACCGTTGCGTGCAGGACTACCAGGTTCACGTTCACGTTGATTTTGTACTGCTTGCGCTCCTTGGGAGAGGCCGGAGTTTTTTTGGCGCCAGGCGTCGGCCGCTGTGCCAGGAGTGGCGCCGTCAGGATCATGAGAGCGAGTAAGCAGACAAGAGAGCGGGTATAACAATGCCGAGGCGAAGCTGGCCTCCTATTGGGTTGGGGCATAGTATCCAGTCCGCGCGTAAACTTGGAGAGGCGGCAACCCACGCGGCGGATGAAGCCTAACTTTGATCCGTCGCCAACGCCCGTCGCGCACGAGGTTCGAAGGCTGATAACCAATGACATATTCATTCCGTAGTTGAATTGAAATCTTTTCTGCAATATCTGGCAATTCGTCAGGATCCTCAACTGAAAACATCCTTCCGCCTGAGATATTGGCCAGATCCGAAAGTAGTGATGGGCCAGCGGCTTCTTCGGGCGTACGGTCGCGGTCAGCCAGAGGCTCGAAAATTCCAATAGCGTAAATCTGCACGTCAGATTCCTTGACAGCGCGCTTAATGTCGCGCACTGTGTACCGGCTGTGGTTGTCTCCGCCGTCGGATATGACCAGCAGCGCCTTGCGGCTTGTGTCTGCCTTTTTCATGTGTTGCAGGCCCAAGTAAATCGCGTCGAGCAAGGAGGTCCTTCCGCCGGCTTTCACAAACAGCATTCTGTCCAGGATATTTTCGTAGTTATCCGTGAAAGCAGAAACCAGATATGGGCGGCTGGAGAAACTAATCAGCATAAACTCGTCCTCAGGGTTGGATGTCTTGAAGAACTCAAGGGCTGCCTCTTTGGATTTCTGTATCTTGTCGGACATCGAACCGCTGGTATCGAAAATCATCCCCACAGCAATGGGGGCATCTTCGGTAGTGAACGATAAGATCTTCTGCCGTACGTTGTCATCGAAGATTTCAAAATTGTTCTTGCCGAGCCCGGTGACGATTCGGTCATAAGGATCGGTAACCGTGACAGGGACGATTACCCTGTCAACATTCATTTGGATGGGAGCCGGATTGATAGGGGTATGGCGAACCTCAATGTCCGGCGCCTGATTGTTATTGTCGGGATGAGGCGGTCTCTTGTCACCCGACGCGTAGCAAACTGCCGTAACGCTTGCAATGCCCCACAGGGCCAACAAAACTATAAGAACGACCCGGAATGCACGCCTAAAGATGTGTCCCGGCATCCAGGCACCTTCCTTTGGTCTCAGCCGTTGTTCGCCCCCTCGACAGCCTCAGACCCGGCATGACCTAACTGCATTTTAACACAAGCGCTTCGGAAGAGACACTCCACCAATTGATATATCCCTGAAGCTTACGGCCGCAATCGGCTCCGGTTTTGCCGTTGACAACAACTCGCGCTTGAAACCATAATGAGCGATACATTGGCCTTCCAAATTAGAGTGAATGTGCACAAAGAAGAACAGACCAAAATCCTCCTGCATGAGCATTAATTACTCTGTGTTTTTTAGCCGATACCGTAAAGGAGAATCATGAGCGCCAAGTACATTTTTGTCACCGGTGGGGTGGTCAGTTCGCTGGGGAAAGGTCTGGCCTCGGCCTCGATCGGGTGCCTGCTGGAGGCTCGGGGCTTGAAGGTCAACCTGCTTAAATTTGATCCCTATCTGAACGTCGATCCTGGAACCATGAGCCCTTTTCAGCACGGCGAGGTTTTTGTGACCGACGACGGAGCCGAGACGGATCTGGATCTGGGCCACTACGAGCGTTACACTCATGCACGGATGCGCCGGGAAAATAACTGCACGGCGGGCCGTATTTACGAGACCATTATCACCAAGGAGCGGCGAGGCGATTACCTGGGAAAAACCGTTCAAGTGATTCCCCACGTCACAGACGAAATCAAGGCCGCCATTCGAAGAGTTGCTGCTGACGTGGATGTGGCGATCGTGGAAATCGGTGGCACCGTGGGCGACATTGAATCGCTGCCGTTTCTCGAGGCCATCCGCCAGATGCGCCAGGAGCAGGGACGTGAAAACGTGGTTTTTGTCCACCTTACCCTCGTCCCCTATATTGGTGCGTCCGGCGAGCTGAAGACGAAGCCCACCCAGCACTCCGTCAGGGAATTGCGTGAAATCGGTATTCAGCCGGACATCCTTCTATGCCGTACCGATCGTTTTCTCCCCTCGGATCTGAAGGCCAAGATCGCGCTGTTTTGCAGCGTTCCAAGGGACGCGGTTATCACTGCCAAGGATGTTGGCAACATCTACGAAGTGCCGATTGTGCTGGCCGGCGAAGGACTTGACGCCCAGATCCTTCGTTGCTGGGATATAGAGCCCGCCGAATGCAATCTGAAACCCTGGCGCGATCTGGTCGAACGGTTGCGCGGCCTCCAGGACGAGGTCTCGATTGCGATTGTGGGCAAGTACGTCGAGTTCCAGGATTCTTACAAGAGTCTCAATGAAGCTCTGGTCCACGGCGGTATTGCCAACAACGTCCGCGTCAACGTGGTCTGGCTTGAGGCCGAGGGCCTCGAAGGCGAAGGCTGGGAGTCTCAGCTTGAGGGTTTTGATGGAATTCTTGTTCCTGGCGGATTTGGCAAGAGAGGCATTCCGGGAATGCTCCGCGGCATCACGTTTGCACGGACGCAGAAGGTGCCGTTCCTTGGAATCTGCCTTGGCATGCAGTGCGCCGTCATTGAATTTGCGCGTAATGTTTGCGGGCTGCAGGGAGCGGACAGTTCGGAGTTTGACCCCTCCACGCCGCACCGCGTCATCTACAAGCTGCGTGAATTGCGGGGCATTGATGAACTGGGCGGCACCATGCGTCTGGGGGCCTGGACTGCCAGGCTCAAGCCCGGTTCTTTTGCTCATCAGGCCTACGGCCAGTTTGAAATCTCGGAGCGGCACCGCCATCGCTATGAATTCAACCGCGAATATGAAGCGACGCTGGTGGCGAATGGGCTCGATATTGCCGGAGAGACACCGGATGGAACCTATGTTGAAATCGTGGAAATTCACGACCACCCGTGGTTTCTGGGATGTCAGTTCCATCCCGAGTTCAAATCTCGTCCGCTTGAGCCGCATCCGCTTTTCAAGGCCTTTGTTGGCGCGGCGCTGGTCCATCGCCGTGAGCGGCAGCCGGCTGCTGCAGGGTCAGCCTCTTCCGCCGGGCAGTTGATTGAGAAAAGTACCCAGCCTTCCGGGTAGGACGCATTGGAGTGCCAGGCATCAGCGGCCTTCCTTGAATTGGACGACTTGCCACCCTGAAGACTGGGGCTGAAGGGACACGGCCGGGCCTTTCATTGGGTTGTCAGATCGCGTATGAAACGTGTGGTTCGTATTGGCAGGATCTCACTGGCTCAGGGACGTTCGCTCTTCCTGATTGCTGGCCCGTGCGTTATTGAAAGCGAGGCGCACGCTCTGATGATGGCCCGGCGCCTCAGCACCTTGGCGCGCCGGCTTGGCATTCCCTACATCTTCAAAGCTTCTTTTGACAAGGCCAACCGCACTTCGGCTTCGTCATATCGCGGTCCGGGCCTTGAGCGCGGCCTTCAGATCCTCAGCCGTGTCCGGGGTGAAATCGGCGTTCCGGTCCTGACTGATGTTCACGATGTCAGCCAGGTTGCGCCGGCAGCGGAAGTCTGTGACGTGCTGCAAATTCCGGCTTTCCTCTCCCGGCAGACCGACCTGCTGGAAACAGCCGGACGCTCCGGTGCGGCCGTCAACATCAAGAAAGGCCAATTCATGTCGCCGTGGGACATGCGCAACGCCGTCGAGAAAATCGAGAAGGCCGGAAATCGCCGCATTCTGATCACGGAGCGCGGAACGACATTCGGATATAACAACCTGGTGGTCGACATGCGGGGCCTAGCTGTCATGAGGGCTTGGGGATACCCGGTTGTGCTCGATTGCACGCACGCGTTGCAGTTGCCGGGCGGTGAGGGAAGCCGAAGCGGGGGACAGCCGCAATTTATTGAGACACTTGCCCGCGCGGGTGTTGCGGCAGGAGCGGACGGCATCTTCATGGAAGTGCACGATCATCCCGAAAAGGCCCTCTCCGATGGCTCCTCCTCGTTGAATCTACAGGCCTTCGCTCCCTTGGCCCGAAGGCTACGGGATCTTGGAAACTTTGTCAGGCGTATGCATTGAAGATTTCCAACGGGTTGACGATGTATCTTTTGGTGTAGCAGGCCGAGCGTATAAGCGGAACAATCGTCCTTTCCTGCCGGGTTGGGCCGCTCATCAATTCACGTCGGGATTTGTGTGCCAAAAGTGTGATTTGGTGATCGAATAGACGTAGGCAACGGCCGTCCGGTCGGGTCCGCTGCAGTCAGCAATACGGCAGAAGAACTGAGACAGGCGATGGGATTCTCGCTGGGAAATCTCAAAATCCGAGACCAGGTACTTCTTTTCACACTGCCTGTGCTGTTTGTTCTGCTTGCGGTCATGGGCCTGTCTCTCTTTAGCTACTGGCAGGTCGGCCGGATTCAGCTTTCCGCGGATCGCAATGAACTGGCCGCCATGCACACCGATTCCTTGCTGCAAGGGATCAGGGAAATGTCCGGAAGCGTCCAGGGTTACGTCCTGACCGGCCGACAGTCGTTCCGGGATGAATACCAGTCGGCATCAGCCTCTGTCCTTCAGGATTTTGAGACTCTCGGAGATATTGAGTCCGGCGTTCCATCCATGGCCTCCCGTCTGGAGAATATCCGGAAACGGGTCGATCAGTGGGAAAGCCAGTGGGCAGGTCCGCTGATTCAAAAAGTCGAGGCGGGCCAGTCCAGCAAGGCCACAGTTGCAATGCTGGAAGGAAGCAAGAACCTTGTGGGAATCCTGACCGACCTCAAGGAATTCCGGCGTATCAGTCAGGCTGCTGCCGCGGGCAGAAAAAACCAGAGTCAGCGAGTTTTCCATCACGCTCTGGTGTCGGGTATCGTTCTGGCCATAGTCTTAGTCGCACTGCTCATGATGCTGATTCGCGTTATCAGCCAGCGCATCGCACAGCCTGTTAACCAGATGATTGCCGCCTCAGATCGGGTTCGCCAGGGAGATTTTGATCCCGTGCTGCCTCCGGAAAGCCAGAACGAGTTCGGCGTACTCTCCCGCAGTTTCCTTCACATGGTCCAGGCTTTGCGCCAGGACCGGGAAGAACTGGCTGCCATCAAGCGTTTTTCTGAGGCTGTCACTGAGTGCACTTCAGAGAGCGAAGTGTATGATCATATCTTGCATGCCCTCCGCGACCGTTTCCATCCGAATCAGGTCATCATTTTCAAGCTTCGTCCGGAAGAGGATTTCCTCGAGGTCGTGGCTTCTCTCACGCCCTTGCCGAGCGAGGTACGGGAGTGGCCGGTGATCGAAGGCAGGCACAGTTGCAAAGCGGTGCGCATGGGTCGCCCATTCCGGGTGAACGACGTCAGCGTGGAACCGCTCTGCCCGGGGAAGTTTGCGCTGCCTGCGGCGGGCAGCTATTACTGCGGCCCTCTGATTGCAGGTGGCATTATCATCGGGGCCGTGCGCCTGCAGGGGGAGGCGGGCTTCTGGACACCGGAGCGCGAAAGTCTTCTGGAAAGTTACCTCAGCACCACCGCATCTGTGCTTTCCAACCTCCAGCTTCTCCAGACCATGCGCGAACAGGCCAATATCGATCCACTCACCGGACTCTATAACCGCCGCTTCTGCAAAGATTATGCCCGCAAACTGATGGCCATGGCCCGGCGCAAGAACACCCCACTGGGCTTTATCATGCTGGACCTTGATCACTTTAAAAGCATCAACGACGTTTACGGGCATGAGGTGGGCGACCGCATTCTGCAGCAGTTTGCCAAGACCGTCACCCAGTCCATGCGCGAGACCAATTTGACCGCCCGCCTTGGTGGCGAGGAGTTTGTAATCCTGCTTCCCGACACTGGAGCCAATGCCTGCCAGGTGGTGGCGGAGCGCATCCGCAAGGCCGTCGCCCACATGGCCATGCCACGTATTGAGGGAAACCCCGTGCCTCAGCTTACCGTTAGCCTCGGTATCGCGGTCTATCCGGAGCACGGACACTCATTAGAGGAGATGTTGCACGCCAGTGACCGCGCCCTCTATGAGTCCAAACGCGCCGGCCGCAACCGTACCACCCTCTTTGTCGAGGAAGCGGAGACCACAGGGTAGTTGCCATCGCGGGATAAGCCTGTGCTGAGGAGACCGTCAGCTCAGCCTCGCCGAAGAATTCGCGCTCTCCTTTCAGCCTTTCGCGCTCAAGAAATAGAGCTCTGAGGCCTGACAGCCCGTCGGAACCAGCCCGCACACAGCGGGTTTGTAGCCAGACTTATTTACCACCAGCCGTTGCCTGCCACGGCCCATTTACGAGTACGGCCTCGCCTTCTCCTGGCCAGGGGGGCATGACGGCCCCGATGGCGGCCAACGGTTCCTTGCCTATACAGCGGTACTGGAAGCGGGTGCCCAACGGTACGGTCAGGCAGACCCCTGGGTAGAGGTCCACGATCAGAGATTCGCCGTCCTGCTCGCGCCACATTTCACCCCGCCCGGAAAGGAAGAACCAAATCTCCTCGATTGTTTTGTGAGTGATAGCGCGCGAGGTTTCCCCCGGCCCCAGCTCAAAGTGCGCCATCTCTCCACTTTTGAGCTTCAGCAGAATCCTGACATCAGAGCCGTCCGTCGTCACCACGTCGTGTTCCTTAGGAAGGCACTTTGTTTCAAACCTGGTCATCATTGTCTCCCTCATTAGCGGTCATATTGGCAAATCAATCTCATGGCCGCTTTGCTGACGCCGGGCCGCGTCAATGGGTTCCACGGCACTCGAGAGTGATTTCCCAGATTGTTCAATTTTATACAGACAACATTTTGCCAGACTAATAATATCCATCTAAGCAAGAAATGAGCTAACATGGGGTACGGCAGGGGCCCCTGAGCGCGAACCAGCGCCCGAACGAAGAGGTACGGACGCCGTGTCCCACACCGCCGTCATCGGAAAGAGGAGACACTCCAATGGCTACAGCGCCCAAACAAATTCGGGGAGAGACCGCATCCTCTCTCAAAGGTTATTCTGCAAGAAAAGGGCAAACCTCCCAGGAATGTCCGACTCCTTTGCCCCGGCAGACTGACGTTGTTACGTGCGTTTCGGAGCGGCCTGACAGTGGACGATTGGCTCTCCACGGCTGTGCCTGTGTCGAGCCGGGAGATTTGCCGCACATCATCCTTGTTTCTAGCGGGGATGAGGTGATGGAGGGGCTGAGTCAAGCCTTGGATCCTTGCCCGTTGGAAATCCGACCCGTGAAGAGCTGCCTGGAAGTCGAGCATGAAATCGGGCGCAGCACCACGCCCGAGGTTATCTTTACCAACCTTCGACTTCCCGACGGTGACTGGAAGCTGGTGCTTCAGATGGGTCAGCAGGTTCCTGCCGGTGCCGAGGTGATCGTAGTTTCCAGGTTCGTGGATGTGCATCTTTATCTGGATACGCTTGAGGCTGGAGCGTTCGACTTTGTGGTTCCCCCATTCCGTACGGTAGAACTCGGCTACATCATTGTCAATGCGATTTACTCATGTCATAAACAACGGGCCCATAGGTTTTCAGGGAATTTCCAGGATACAACCGTGGCCTAGGCCGCTTTGGCGCAGAATTGCGGACACGGGGAAGTAGCCTGCCTGTTTGATACCGGTGTCAGGACCCCAGAGTCCCATCGGACTCACCTCATAGATAAAGGAAGTTCATGAAACAGCCTGCCTTTTCCCTTACCCATCCGTTGTGGCCTGACCGAACCATGACCCGTGTGTAGTTGGGATCATTTTCGGGTAGAAGCGAAAGGACGAGATCTTTTCGGTCGACACAGTTTCCTTCGCCGGAGCTTGAACCTCCGGCAGGTTCTGCTAAACTAAAGGTAGGGTAGTGCGGTAGTCAGACAGCAGGATCAATTGACGCAGGAAGCTCCCCCGAGGGGGTGGAGTATGCCGCTCCGGCGTCAGCGAATTGTCGGGTTTGAGCCAGCCTCTTTCTTCGGAAAGCTTCGCAGAGTAAAATCAGTCCTTCAGTACCCAAAAGGGACAACAATCTATGCTCAGGGAGACGCCGCTGACGCGGTCTATTACCTGCAGGCCGGCCAGGTGACTCTGACTGTCTGTTCCCCAAGAGGGAAAGAGGCGATCATCGGCATCTTGGCACCCGGCGACTTCCTCGGTGAAGGATGTCTCGTCGGACAGGGCAGCCGCATTGGCACGGCCTCAGCGACACGCGACTCCACAGTTGTCCGGGTGGAGAAAGCGGCGATGGCAAGCATGCTCCGCAGTGAACAGAGACTTTCCGAATTTTTCCTCTCCTTTCTTTTGACGCGCAAGGTTCGTCTCGAAGGAGATCTTGCCAGCCAGATCCTCGATTCCGCGGACAAGCGACTGGCTCGGGCCCTTCTGTTGCTGGCTCGGGCCGGCAAGAGACAGCGGTCGGGAACGGTTATCCCCCGGCTTACCCAGGAAACCCTTGCCCAGATGATCGGAGCCACCCGAGCGCAGGTCAGCACCCTCATGAACCAATTTCGAAAAAGAGGATTTGTTCACTACAACGGCGAAATGATGGTCAACAAGTCTCTCATCGAATTCGCGTTAGATGGTTAGAGTGCTTGCGCCACACTTCTCCCCTGTCTGAAACCAAGCGGCAAGTCTGATGTTTTTTTCTGTAGGCGACCGCACGCGGTTGCGTGGGCATTGGCAACCTTGCAAGGCGTCGTCATCGTCGTATAAATAAAGGGGCAATTCGCCTGTGGGCTCTTTAACACCCGGCCTCTCAGGTGACACTCCCCCATCATGAGCGAGGAGGTGAAGCGATGAAAACGATTCGTTTCAGCGGAATGGTGCTCATTCTCGCAGCCCTCTTTGCGATGGTGCAGTTTGCATCCCCCTTCGCTTTTGCAGTGCCCGACGCTAACACGCATGCCGAGAGGACACAACCGCATTATCGCATTCGGAAGTTGCCGGGTTTGAATGCGCCGCTGCACACGCAGAGTAAAGCCGAGAAAAAGGCTGAGAAGGTTGCGAAGGGAGCAGTACAACAGCAGGCTTTTCTGGGCACCATTGCCAAAAAGAACGGCCATTATGTCCTGACCGAGGGCATTTTCACATTCAAACTGAACAATCAGGCCAAGGCCAAGAAGTTCCTCGGAAAGAAGGTTCAAGTCAAGGGTAAGCTGAATCCGCAAAACAACCGAATCCAGGTATCACAAATCAAGCCAGCCAGTGCCTGACAATATTCAAGTTGAAACCAGGGACAGTTAAGGCCGGACGACTTCCGGCCTTTTCTATATTGTGATCATTCCACCCCCAACCGGCTGCACCTCAGCGCGCCTCCCACCTGTGATATCATCCCTGATTTAAGCGGACACTCGTATGAGTCTCGAAACGGGTAGAAGAGTCCTTGAAATCGAAGCTCGTGCCATCGCCGAGCTGGTTGGCCGGCTGGATGTGAGTTTCGAGCGCGCGGTCGAAACGATCCTGGCTTGCCGCGGCCGCCTGGTCGTGGCGGGCATGGGGAAGTCCGGCCTGATCGGCCAGAAGATTTCGGCCACTTTTTCAAGTACTGGAACACCCTCTTTCTTTCTTCACCCGGCTGAAGCGCTGCACGGTGATCTTGGGCGCCTGGTCCCCAATGACGTGTTGATGGCGCTCTCCTACAGCGGCGAAACCGAAGAACTGCTGCGGTTGCTCGACACGGTCAAGCGCCTTGCCATCCAGTTGATTTTGCTTACGGGACAGCCTGCTTCGACGCTCGGGCAAGCCAGTGACGTGGTGATTGACGTGAGCATCAGCGAGGAAGCTTGCCCGCTGGGACTTGCTCCCACAGCCTCAACCACGGCGATGCTGGCGGTGGGCGATGCGCTGGCCATGGCGCTGCTGGAAAAGCGTGGCTTCAAGGAAGAGGATTACGCGGCGCTCCATCCGGGCGGCGGCCTCGGCGTGCGGCTGCGGCGCGTTGAGAACGTGATGCACACCGGGAATGAGGTCCCGCGTGTCAATCCCGAGACGACGCTGCCCGATGTGATCTACGAAATCAGCAAAAAGGGGTTGGGCCACACTGCGGTGGTCGAGAGCGACGGCCATCTAGCCGGCGTGATCTCCGACGGAGACCTGCGTCGCTTTTTCCAGCGCCAGGGCCACCACGCCTTGGAACACTGCGCAGCCGACCTCATGACGCGCACGCCCGTCACCGTCGGACGCAGAGAACTGGCCACGCGCGCCCTGAACGCCATGGAAAGCCGCCGGATCACTTCGCTGATGGTTGTGGACGGCGAGGGCCGCCTCGAAGGCGTAGTCCACATCCACGACTTGTGGCGAACGCAGATGTTTTGAGCTGAGGAGGAACATGCCAATAACCCGACAGCAGGTGCGGCAGCGGGCCAGCAAAATCAAGCTCCTGCTTCTTGACGTTGACGGAGTCATGACGGACGGGCGGATCTACTATGTGCCGCGGCCCGGCGGAGGAATGTTTGAGACCAAGACTTTCCATTCCCGCGACGGGATCGGCATTCGCTACGCCCAGAGAGCAGGACTAAAAGTGGGAATCATCAGTGGCCGTGGATCAGACACCGTCCGCTACCGCGCCAAGGAACTGAACATGGATTTCATTGAGGAGAACACACTTAAGAAGATTCCACCTTACGAGAGAATTTTGCAGGCAGCAGGCGCGAAGGACGAAGAGGTTTGTTACATAGGCGACGATCTTGTTGACCTGCCGATCCTGAAGCGTGCGGGCCTGGCCGTCTCGGTCCAGAATGGCCATCCCTTGCTTCGGCGCCACGTTCATTATGTGACCCAGGCTCCCGGCGGCCTGGGCGCGATACGCGAAACAATCGAGATCATTTTGGACGCCCAAGGCAAGTTCAAGCCGCTGGTCGAGAGTTACCTGCGCGATGCCGAATGACACCGTCCTAAGGCGATTCCTGCCCGGGTCGTTCAAATCAATGCAATGGCTCTAATGGGCGAGCCGGAACCCGCCCGGATTTTGAGTGGTAACGCCATGAACAGGAAGAAGTCGGGAAGTTCGTCCAGGCGTGTGAGGTTCTCGATGATCAAGACCTGCTTCTCGAGCACGATTGGATGAATCGGCTTGCTCGCCAGAGCCTGGGGCGGGTCGGGTGACAGAGAGTCGACCCCAATGGCCGCTACAGGCTTGCTGACAAGGTACGTGGCAGCTTCCATTCCGATGCCGGGCCAATCAGTCAGATAGCGCTGGTTGTCCGGGCGCAGCTTCCAGTGAGCCGACCACCCGAAATTGAACAGCACGATGTCGCCCGCCTCGATGGCGCCGTGCTTCGCCTCCCATTCCTTGACGAAGGTGGCGGAGACGTTGTCGCCTTCTTTGAAGTTGCGGCAGTCCAGCCGGACTCCGCGCCCAATCAGGCGGCCTGGCGGGATCTGCTCGATGGTCCTGTGCGCCTCAGGCTTTTTGTCGCTGATAAAGTGAGCGGGAGCATCCACGTGCGTCCCGTTATGCTCGTTCATCGTGACCTGATAGGTAAGAGACCGACCGCCGTGCCAATAAGAACCCCAAAGGTTGTGGAAAAATTTTGAATGGGTTGGATAATTCGGCATGTGCTCTTCCAGCGTCTGGCTCAGGTCCACCACTCGCGCCTGCTGAAGGCTGGATATCAGATTCGCCAAGTCCATCGTCGTCGGTCCTTTCGCTAAGGATGTTTGCCAATACTCGAACTTTTCAACTCAACGCGAATCCCCACGGCTTCTGGGACGGAAGGCGATCGCTGCATACTTCGCCACAGTTTCGCGCGGAATGAATCGCTGAACAAAAATGGAGAACTTGTTGAGAAGCCTTGGGACTGCCAGCCCGCCGCCATTGTCGAGCGCCTTCAGTGCCGCTTCAACCACCTCTTCCGGTTGCTGCATGCCGCCGGGAAGATTATGGACGCCGTAGTTGCCGGCTACGAAAAAGTTGGTGCGAGTGCCGCCCGGGCACAGCGTTACCACTCGGATGCCGTGCGGGCGCACTTCCTCGGCAAGGCCCATGGAGAAACTCGTCACAAAGGCTTTGGTGGCGGCGTACGTAGCCGTGTAGGCCATGGGTTGAAAGCCTGCCGTCGATGATACGTTAATGATCGCACCCTCGCGGCGTTCCACCATCGCGGGGAGCAGCAGATACGTCAATTCCGCCAGGGAGTTGATGTTCAGCCGGATCATCGCCATTTGCCGCTCCAGCGGCAGCTTCCAGAATTCGCCGCGGCCTCCGAAGCCTGCGTTGTTTACGAGCAGATTGATCGGCAGGTTTCTTTCTTTAAGCTCCGTGAACAACTGTTGTGCCGACTCGCGCACGCTCAGGTCTGCGGCCACCACCTCAACCCGGATGCCATGCATGGGCGCGAGTTCCGCGGCCAGTTGCCTCAACCGGTCTTCCGACCGCGCCACCAGTGCGAGGTTGTGGCCGCGGCGCGCCAGCGCGCGAGCGAAACATTCGCCGATGCCGCCTGAAGCTCCGGTAATCAGTGCAAAGTTATTTTTTTCCATTCTTGCCAGAAGGCGCGCCAGGTTCCATCTTACGACGGCCGGCGCTCCTGCTTCCAGCCCGAGGGAAGTTAGTATAGTCAGGATTGCGATGGCGTGCCCCGCCTGCCATCAGCTTTTCGGCCTGGGCTCGTGTCGCGATGCCTCCGCGCGCTCCAACGCGAGTGCAATTCAACCCTGCCATGGCATTGGAAAAGTCCAGGATTTGCTCGATAGGCCACCCTTCAAGGAGACCATAGGCAAAGGCTCCGTGGAAGATGTCTCCCGCGCCGGTGGTATCCACGGTTTCGACCACAAAGCCGGGCGAATAATAGAACCGCCCATTGCTGTAAACCAGCGCACCGTCGCGGCCCAGCGTCATTCCCGGAGTGTGGATCCGATATTCTCTTGCCATGTATTCGAGGACGCGAAACGGATCATTGTGCCCGGTCACCGCAGGCAGAAAATTGTGCGAGGCAATCAGGAAGTCGATCAGGGGAAATATCTGTTCAACCTTCTTGTAAACGGTGTCGAGATCGGCAACCACGGGAATACTCGCCTTGCGCGCCCACTTGGCCGCCTGCGCACAGGCTGCAGAGTCGCATCCGTCAAGGTGCAGAAGCCTGGCCGTAGTGATTGCTTCCGGCTTCAGTTCCTGCGGCGTAACGGCCAACCGCCTGTCGCGGTCCCAGAAAACCGTCCTTTCGCCGCTGGCCTGGTCGACGACGATGAGGCCGAACTGCGTTGCGGCTCCTCGGCTCACGCTCGTGTACCGGACGTCAACGCCTTCTTTGCGCAGGCTTTTGAGCTGGAAGAGCCCAGCGTCATCGCTGCCCACTTTGCCGATATAACGGGCGCTCATTCCCAGCCGCCGGCAGGTCACAAGGGCCGTGGCCACCTGTCCACCAGCCTGCCGGGAAAGTGATATCACGCGCTCCTTTCCTCCGAGCGGGGGAAATTCGCGAACCATCAGCACCGTATCGGTAGCGTTCAGCCCGAGGCCAACAACGTCAACCTTGTTCACTCGCACCTGCGTTCTCCGCCGAAACAAAGCATTGGATGCTATCGCCGAAAGCCTTTTGGCCGCAACAAAAATCTGGCGGAGATCTTCGGCCCTGCCACAAGGAATTGCCGCGCGCTATTTCGCGACCGTTTTGTAACCCTTTCCGCAGGAATCCGAACTCGGTTCCAGCCTGGACTGTGGTATGTTGGTGGCTTATCCGGCCTTTGTATCCGGCGGGGGTCACACAAGTCGCAATCTGACTGCAAGGAGGGCTTTATGGAAAAAGTAAAGGTGGGTATTGTTGGCTCAGCATTTGTTTCAAGCCTTCATGCCGAAGCCTTCCGACAAGTTCCGGAAGCGGAAGTCGTGGCGGCCTGCTCGCCGAGAAAGGACCACGTTGAATGCTTTGCTCGCAAGTGGAAGATTCCCTCGGCGGTGACGGATTATCGCAAGTTGATGGACATGAAGGACGTCGACTTGGTGGTCGTCGGCATTCCGAACGACCTGCATCGCGAGGTGGTGGTGGCTGCGGCGCAGGCTGGTAAGCACGTCATCCTTGAAAAACCCATCGCCCACACGCTCGAGGAGGCCGATGCAATGATTGCTGCGTGCAAGGAGCACGACGTGAAGCTCATGTATGCTGAGACGATTTGTTTTTCGCCCAAATACGTCCGTGCAAGGCAACTGGTTGCTGAAAACGCTATCGGAGACCTCTACATGGCCAAGCAGGGCGAGAAGCACTCGGGACCGCACTCGGATTGGTTCTATGATGTCGCGCGCTCAGGCGGAGGCGCACTGATGGATATGGGATGCCACGGTATCGAATGGGCCCGCTGGATGTTTGGCAAGCCGAAAGTCAAGAGTGTCACCGCCCACTGCCAGCTCGTTTATCACAAGGGGCGCACCAAAGGCGATGACAATTCCGTCGTTATTCTTGAGTTCGAAAATGGAGCCATCGCTGTGATTGAGGACAGTTGGGCGCGCCATGGTGGCATGGACGACCGCGCTGAGCTTTATGGAACCCAGGGTGTGATCCATTGCGATCTGCTCCGCGGAAGTGCGATGGAAACTTACAGCAGCAAGGGTTATGGTTACGCGGTGGAGAAGGCGGAAGGAACAAAAGGCTGGACTTTTACCGTGTTCGAGGAGCCGTATCTTTACGGCTTCCCCCACGAAATGCGCCATTTCACAAGCTGCGTCCTCAGGAATGAGCAGCCTTTGGAGAGCGGCCAGGACGGTCGCGCGACGCTGGAAATCATCTATGCCGCCTATGAATCCGCTGCAACCGGCCGGCGCATTACATGGCCCTACAAACCTCAACAGCCCGGCCATGTACCTGTGACTCCATGGCTTAATCGATAGAAATGTTTGCCTTTGCGACGGGCTGGAATGGCGTAGCCCGGGTTAGGACCATTGCTCCACGGTTCGCCCACCGTAGATGCCGCCTGCGTGGTCTGCCTCAATTTAAGGGCCGTTTTCCCGCAAGATAGAGGGGATTTCATAGTTGTGGGGCATGTCTGGGCTTCTAAAATGGTCAGAGAAAGGGGAAGCTTTTGACAATCGAAAGCAAATCGTATAAAAAAGAAAGCTTACGTAATGCGAGCGAAAGCCGTCCGCCCGTATCGGGGGCTATTTAGGTTCTTTATCGGGCGTTTTTCTCATTTGCTCGGACAATGTTGAAAGCAGTTGGAGGCCCAAGGGTGAGTGAAAACAAGCAAAAACGAGGATGTCGGAGTTACGAAGAAATCATGTCGGAACCCGAAGTCTGGGCCGCAAGCCTGCAGGAACTCGAAGCTCATGATCGTTATTCCCAGGTGCTGAAGCCGCTCGGCCAGGCGGAAGAGTGGATCTTCGTTGGCTGCGGGTCAAGCTATTATGTGGCACAGGCGGCGGCATGGAGTTGGACGGCGGTGACGGGCCAGCGCGCCAAGGCAGTGCCGGCCTCTGAACTGCTGTTTTACCCGGACAACGTGCTCGGAAAGGGTAAATGCCAGCCTGTCTTGATTTCGCGCTCGGGACATACCACCGAGATGTTGATGGCGGCGGATTTCCTGGAAGGGAAGCGAAGCATCCGAACCCTGGCAGTCAGTTGTGCGAGAGGGCAGGATCTTGAGAAGCGCGTGACGTCCACGTTGTTGCTGCCGGCGGCGGATGAGCGAAGCACCGTGATGACTCGCTCCTTCAGCACCATGCTGCTGGGGATTCAGGCACTGGCGGGCTGGGCCGCCGGGAGAAGAGATTTCCTTGCGGCTCTCAAGCAGATGCCGTCGCAGGCCCGGAAAGCGCTTGAACGGTTGCAGCCGCGCGTGGAAGAATTCGCCCGCTCAAACGAGTTTGCTGATTATGTGTTTCTGGGACAGGGACCGTTTTTCGGGATTGCCTCTGAAGGACAACTGAAAGTCACTGAGATGTCGTGCTCGTACGCGCAGGTCTATCACACACTCGAGTTCCGCCATGGACCGAAGTCGATCGTAAGCCCTCAGACGTTGCTCACCTTTTTCCTGTCGGAGAACTCCGGGGATTCGGAGCAGAAAGTCCTGGAAGAGATGAAGGAACTGGGCGGGAAGACACTCGTGGTCACGAATCGGGCGAATGATGTGGTGCGGCGGGCGTCAGACCTGCTGATCGAACTTGATCTTGAGGTTCCCGAGGTTGCGCGCCTTGGGCCACACGTGCTGGCGGCGCAGTTGCTCGGTCTTTATCTTGGGCTCAAGCGCGGATTTGATCCGGATCAGCCGCGCCATTTGAGCCGTGTCGTTGTACTGAAGCAGAAAGCCGGATAGAACAGCGAATGCCACGATTCGATGTGACGGTTGCCGGAGAGCTGAACCTGGACCTGATTCTCTACGGCCTGCCGGATGATCTGGAGCCTGAGAAGGAGATTCTTGCCGCCGATCTTGCCCTGACGCTGGGCAGCTCGTCGGCCATCTTTGCCCACAATCTGGCAGTGATGGGGGATCAGGTCGGATTCGTTTCGCGGATTGGTGCGGACGCGCTGGGCGGAATCGCGCTGGACCGCCTTTCGGCCGGAGGAGTTGACGTCAGCCAGGTGCGGCGTGTGGCTGGTGCGGCCAAAACGGGTCTGACGGTGATTCTGGCGGGATCGGGCGGCCGCAAAATCCTGACGTATCCCGGCGCCATGTTTGAGATGGGATACGAAGATCTCGATCTAGATTACCTTCGGTCAGCTAAGCATTTCCATCTCTCTTCATTTTATCTGCACCGGGCACTGCGGCCCCGGTTCCCGGAACTGTTCGAGGAGATGAAGCGTGCAGGACTTGGGACATCGCTCGATACAAATGATGATCCGGAGGATGCCTGGGAAGGCTTGGAAGAGGTTCTGGGGCTTGTCGACGTGCTGCTTGTGAATGAACGGGAAGCCAGGAAGATCGCTCGCGAGGATGATCTGGACCGGGCGGTCGACAAGCTGGCTGGAAAGGTTCAAGTGGTGGCGATCAAGCAGGGGGCACGTGGCGCCCGGGTGCGCCGGGGAAAAGAAGAGTGGACGCACGGCAGCTTCTCAGTAAACTCCGTTGATCCCGTCGGCGCCGGTGACAGCTTTGATGCAGGCTTTCTGCATCAATACGTGCTGGGGGCAGACTTGCAAACATGCCTTGCATACGGCAATCTGGCGGGAGCGTTTTCTACCACGCGGCCCGGCGGAACCGAGGCGTTTCGCAACCGGACGGACTGGGAAGACTTCTTACAGCGCCACGGGAATGAGGCGGCATGAGAATTGATTTCCACACCCACCCCGTACTGATTCAGGAGATGGTGGACAAATATCCCAACTACGCGCGAATGGCCCGGGAAGTGTTTCAGATTGGCAACAACTTTCAGCCCCTGGCGACTTTTCATCTGCAGATGGACGTCGCGGGCATTGACCGTGCGGTGCTTCTCCCTATTGATTGCGCAAGGGCGCGGGGCGATGCGGTCAGCTCGAATGAGCAGGTGGCGGAGTTGTGCTCCACCAGCGAGCGCTTCATCGGATTTGCCAGCGTTGATCCGCTGAAGGACGGAGCGGCCAGGGAACTGGAGCATGCGGTGAGCTCCATGGGTCTAAAAGGGCTGAAGCTGGACGCGGCATTGCAGGATTTCGAACTGCGCGACAGCAAAGTTTACGGGCTTTACGAGGTGGCTGAAGGATTGAAGATTCCCGTGCTGGTGCACACAGGGATGAGCTGGGCACCGGGAACACTGATCGAGCGCGGCCATCCTATGCTGTTGGAGGAAGCCATTTCCCGCTTTCCGAAAGCCAATTTCGTCTTGGCGCATTGGGGCTGGCCGTGGGTGTGGGAGGCAACGGCTCTGGCGCTGAAGTATCCCAACGTTTATCTCGACACCTCGTGCCTTTACTACGACAGCCCGAAAGAATTCTACCAGTTTGTTTTTTCAAAGCAGATCCCGACAACAGTGCTGGAGCGGAGCCTGCGCAACCGGATGGTGTTCGGATCAAACTACCCGCGGGTGGAAATCAAAAACATGGTGCACGCGCTCGGGACCCTGGCGCTGACAGAAGGCTGTCTGACGAAGATTTTTGAAGAGAATCCTGGCAGGCTGCTGGGGTTGAATGAATGAGGATTGCAAAATAGAGTGGTGCGCTCGTCTGTAGCAGAGCTCTATGAGCCCCGGCCTTTGATGGACAAAAACCGGCGCTCGCAGACCGCCGTTACAGCCGGGGCGGAAACAAGGCGGGCGAAACCGATGATCATCAAGCTTGAAAGAATCAAAGTACAGACCCGAAAATCGCAGGAAGCGATCAACGTCACGCCACAGGTCGAAGAAGTTATCCGGCAGAGTGGTGTGAAGCAGGGCCTGGTCAATGTGATGACCTGCCACACCTCCTCCGGACTGCTGGTCACGGAAGGCATCCCCTGCCTGGAAGAGGACATCCTCACTCATTTCAGCCGGTTGTTTCCGGAAGACGAAGACTATCATCACCGCCGCTACCTTGACTACGACGGCCGGCTGGGCTTCAATGCCGACACGCACCTGAAGAGCATTATCGGCGGCATCAGTTGTTCCTTTCCCATCGAAGACGGCAAGATGGTGCGCGGCTCCCGACAGACCATCTACTTCATGGAATATGATGGACCCCTCCTTCGCACCTACATGGTTCAGGTCCTTGGCGAGTAGATGGTGCTGGCCGGTCTCGCGGCCCTCCGAATCTCCGGCAGTGAGGTTCGACATTATTTGAGAAGGCAACCGAGGTCATGACTGAGGATGAGAAAGAGCCACAGACTGGATCGTCATTAAGTCGGCGCGAGTTTCTGAAGAAATCGGCGGTTGGTGGGGCCTCCGTTGTGCTGGCGCCGCGGGCCGCCCTGGCAGCGCCCACAAAACATCAAACGGAACTTCAGACAGGCTGGCGAATCATCTCTGCCAGAGACGTTTCCACCCCGGATGCGGAAGTTTCCACGCCCTCCTGTGACGTTTCCCGTTGGCATCCAATTCCCAGAATGCCTGCGACCGTGCTGCAAGGCCTTGAAGACGCCGGCGTTTACAAGGATCTCTATTTTGGAATGAATCTCACTAAGTCTGTGCCATCGGACCTCTGGAAGCAGGAATGGTGGTATCGGACCACTTTTGAAGCGCCTGAAAGTGAAGTCCATTCGCTGATCTTCAATGGCATCAACTACCGTGCGGACGTCTGGCTCAACGGCCATCTGGTCGCCGACAAACATCACGTTGTCGGAATGTATAACAGCTTTGAATTTATTGTTTCGCAATATATCAACTACCATGGCAGCAACATCCTGGCCGTCAAAGTGACTCCTCCACAGAAGCTTCCTTACATTAATGGCGTGGATTTGTCCGATTGCTGGCTGGATTGGATCAACTGGAAATATATCGGCCACCCCGATCCTGAGTTGTGGCAAAAGCGGCACATTGGCCTCTCATTTGTTCCGGACCGCAATGCCGGTGTCTGGAAAAGGGTCTTCCTCAGTTCGACGGGCAAGGTCATGGTCCGGAATCCCTACGTCGTCACCGACCTGCCGCTTCCCGAGACTAGTCCCGCTCACCTCACTGTTTATTGCGATCTGCGGAACGGCGTTTCCGCTCAGGTTTCCGGGATGTTATATGGCGAGATTTCGCGCGCGGGCAGGCCAAGCATCACCTTTCAGCAGAAGGTGAGGCTTGAGCCAGACGAGACCAAAGAGGTAGCGTTTACGCCGAGCGCGTATTCCCAGCTCACCGTGCACAAACCGGACCTCTGGTGGCCGTACGAATGGGGCCAACCTGCTCTCTATCAATTGAAGCTTGAATTCAGAATCGACGGCCGAGTCTCCGACTCTTCGACAAGCAACTTTGGCATACGAAAGGTCACCCAGCATCGCGATTCCGACAACAACTTTCCCAAGGTGGGAACAGGCGGAAATTTCTATCTAAAGGTTAATGGAAAGGATTTCCTGATGCGGGGTGGCTGCTATGCGCCCGACCTGCTTTTCAAGCACGATCCCGGCCGTGACCGGGCGATTGCCCTTTATGCGAAGGATCTGGGAGCAAATATGCTTCGCTGGGAATTGAAAATTGCGGATGACACCATGCTTGAACGTGCCGACCGCGAAGGCATTGGCGTGATGCAGGGCTGGATGTGCTGCATGCAATGGGAGATGTGGAAGCAGTGGGATGCTGAAGACCACTGGGTGGCGCTGGCCAGCCTGCGGGCGCGCATTCGCAACCTGCGGCACCACCCCGCAGCATTCATCTGGGCGAACGGAAGCGATGGCCGGCCGCCAGAGCCTATCCGAAGCGAGTACCACAAGATTTTGAAGGAATTGCACTGGCAGAACGCCGTTGTCGATACCTGCTCAAATTACAATAAGGATGCCGAAGGGCACCCGCGATGGAATGGGATTCACATGCTGGGACCCTATTCGTGGCGGCCGCCCTATTACTGGTTCAATCAGCAGTTTCCGGCCAGCCAGGGCTCCTGCGCGGAGCAGGGTGATAACGAGTCAATTCCGCCGTTTGAAAGCCTCAAGAAATTCCTCCCTGCGGACAAGCTGTGGCCGATCAACGATTACTGGTACTATCATGCCGGCGCTATACGCGGAAACACCACGCTCGAAACCATCCAGAAGGTTGTCGAGAAGCGTTACGGGCCGCCTGCGGGCGCTGAGGACTTCTGCAGGAAAGCGCAATTGGCTCACTATGAAAACACACGCGCGCAGTTCGAGGATTTCGCCGCCAACAGTTGGGCCACCCACAAGATGACTCTCTACTGGATGCTGGATAATCACTGGCCCTCATTCTTTGGCCACCTGATCGATTATTACCTGAGACCTGGGGGCGCCTATTTCGGCGCGAAAAAGGGAATGCGGCCGCTCAGCATCGTGTTCGATTACTATGCCACCGGCGACCGCAAGACGGCTTACATCCATCTCGTGAATCAGTCGCTCATAGCCCAGCACGGGCTGAAAGCCACAGTCAGGTTCTATAACCTTGATGGCAGCGTGAAGTTTTCAAAGGAATTGTCGGACATGAGCATTGATCCGATTTCGCGCCGGCGTGTGTTGGCGATTCCGCGCATATCGGGCGTGAGTTCGACCTATTTTGTCCGCTGCCAGCTTGCCGACGAAGCCGGAACCTCAATCGTAGATAACGTCTACTGGCAATCCACGACTGACGACAACATAGGCAGACGGCAGAATGCACAGGCATTCATACTGAACGAGGTCACATGGGCGGACTTCACCGCACTCAACACCATGCCGAAGGCTGAGGTCGCCATTTCCGGGCATATCACTCGAGCGGCCCGCGAGTCACGGGCGGACATCACTCTTAAGAATCCTTCGAGGAACGTTGCTTTCTTTATGCGGGCGGAAGTGACGAAAGGTCCGGGCGGAGAAGAAGTGCTGCCCATTACTTACGAGGATAATTACGTCACGCTGTTTCCCGGCGAGTCTCGAACGTTGTGGGCCAGGTTCAGAGCGGCTGATTTGGGTGGCCACAGACCTCATCTGCGGCTTGAAGGATACAATGTGAACCGGCAAACGGCCCGTGTTGACTGGTAGTTCACAACCTGGGCGGTATCTCTTTGGAGCGGCTGGTCCGCGAAATAATAAGACACGAAAGCCGAGTTGCTGAGACGAAAGTGGGAAGCCGCTTTACGGAGAGTATTGATGTGGGCGGCAGTTTGTGATACTCAATTGTCGGTTCAAGAGTTCTTCTGCGCTTGGGGATGAGGGTTTCCGGGGATGAAAAAGTCAATCGGTGATAACGAAATTCCGAAGGGATGGAGTTTCGAGCAAGGCCTTGAACTTGTCAAGAAGGCCGGCTACGACGGAACTGAATTGTGGCTGGGCGACGTGCCATGGTTTCAGATGAGCACGACGGACGCCCAGGTGCAGGACCTTCGCCGCAAGGTCGAGAACGCCGGCCTCGTTGTCTCCAATGTTTCCACCGGCCTCCACTGGAAGTATCCACTTTCCGCGCGAGACCCGAAAGTCCGCGAGGAGGGCATGCGAATCGTTCGGCGCCAGATCGAGACGGCGAAGATACTGGGGACGGATGCCATTCTGGTCGTGGCGGGACTCGTCACCGAAGAAGTCCCTTACAACGAAGTCTATCAGCGGTGCGTTCAAGCGATGAAAGAGCTGGGTCCGGAGGCAGCGCGCGCCGGCGTCAGGATCGGTTGTGAAAACTGCTGCGCGGAACAGAAGTTCCTGATCAGTCCCCGTGAATTTCTCTTGTTCCTGAAGGATGTCAACGAACCTTCGGTTGGCATTCATCTGGATGTTGGGAACATTCATGACGACGGATATGCGGAGCAGTGGGTGGAAATGATGGGGCCGCACATCACCCGCATTCACCTGAAGGACGTCATGAAAAAGCGCGGACGTTGCTGTGACAGTGTTTATACCAACATCTTCCTCGGCGACAACAACTGGAAGGCCATTCGCGCCGCTCTCAGCAAGGTCGGCTACGACGGCTGGCTGGTGGCGGAAATGGAACGCCGCTACAACTACGCGAAGGAGCAGCAGTTTTATGATACGGCGGCGGCCATGGACCGCGTGATCACGAACAGGCTCTGAAATGCCAATTTCGAGACGGGGATTCATGGGTTATGCAGCGAGCGCTTCCGCGATCGGGCTTACCGCCTGTTGGCCGCCGAGTCCTGCAGTCTCCCCTTCGAGGCCGAAGGAACGCTCAGGATGTGTGCTGGTTGACACAGGCTTGCGTTGCACTTTGCGGGAGTCCGTGGCAGGCTTCAAATCTGCATTGGCGTCCTTGAAAATCGGCTACAGGCCTGCTTCCGTCGAATCAATCCCCGGCGCACGCACGATCATCCTGCCTGCCGCCGTCTTCGCGGAAGAATCACCGGCTGCCAGGGTGAGGTCACATCTGGAACGTGGGGCAAGGGTGCTTTTGGAATCCGGAGCGGCGTTTCTGAACCCGAAGGAATTCGACTTCGAGAATCGTCTTATAAGGTCATCATTCGGATTCGGTCTTTATTGCCCCGTACGGTTATGGGATTCCGCAGACTCTTTCAGGCGGTCGCCGTATATCGAATATCGCTGGCCGGCCACGATGGCCGTTCGCGACTTCAGCCGAATTATCCCGGCGGATTGCAGCAGAGGCGAAGCAATTGGCTGGTATCAGGGGATGCCCGTCGCCGCCAAATTCCGTGTGGGGGAGGGGACTCTGGCCTTTCTCGGGTCGCCCATGGGGCCCCATCTTCTGGCGGGTGACCGGGAAGCGCGCAACTGGTTCGGGGCGTTCTGTTCTTACAGTTGAGACAGGCGGACGGCGTGGCGGCTGATGCCCCATCGAGGGCAATGATTCAGAACCAGTTGCCACGGCGGTTTTTAGCACGCTATACACTTCATAATTTTTAGGGGAGGCTTGGATGGCCAAGGTTTATGACGTCGTTGTTATAGGATCGGGCGCTGCCGGGGGCATGGCGGCAATGCAGTTATGTCTCAAAGGGTTGAAGGTCCTCATGCTGGAGCGCGGACCGAAATTCAATATCGCGACGGATTTCCATCATCACTGGAAACCTTATCGTTTTCCCTTCCGGGGACAGATCCCGCCTTCTGAGCGCGCAATGTACAACTACACGGCCAACGAATGGAACAAGAAGCACTTCGTGAATGAGCTTGAGAATCCCTATACGGGAAAGAAATTTGTGTGGGTCCGGGCGCAGGCCGTGGGCGGCAAGACGCTCCACTGGGGGCTCGTTTCGCTTCGCTTCAGTCCGCGCGATTTCAAAGCGGCCAGCTATGATGGGGTGGGAACGGACTGGCCCATTTCCTATGAAGACGTTGAACCTTATTACAGCAAAGTCGAGGACTTGATTGGAGTCTGCGGCCACGCGGACCGCCTGCCGGACAATCCCGATAGCCATTTCCTGCCACCGGTGCCTTTCACCTGCGCGGAAGACATATTCAAACGGCAGGTCGAGAGCAACACGCCGGACCGGCATGTGATTCACGGGCGGTCAGCAACGGTGACCAAGCCGGGATTTAATGGGCGTGCTCCATGCCACTATTGCGGGCATTGCGGGCGGGTCTGCAATGTTGCGGCGTCGTTCAGTTCAGTTGGAGTTCTGCTTCCCATCGCGGAAAAGACCGGCAACCTCACCATCCGCACGGATGCCGTGGTCTGGAAGGTTACTACGGACAAAGAGAATCGTGCGAGGAGTGTCGTTTTCATCGACCGCATCACCCGGCAGGTTGAGGAAGTCTACGGTAAAGTCATCATCGTGGGCGCCGGAACCCTGGATTCAACGCGCATCCTGCTGAACTCGAAGTACGACGATTACCCGAACGGCCTGGGCAATTCAAGCGGTGTGCTGGGCAAGTATTTCTGCGAACAGATTATGCCGGGCGACATCTCCGGATTGATTCCCAGGCTCAAAGGAAATACCAACCGCGGCGGTGACGCCAGGCCGGATGGCGCCGGGATTTATATCCCGCGATTCCGCAACCTGAGAGGAAAACGCAGAGATTTCGTGCGCGGTTACGGGTTTGAAGGGGGCGGCGGGAACAGCGAGTTTCCAGGCTTCGCCAACAAAATTCCCGGTTTTGGCGCTCACTTCAAGGAGGAAGTGAAGAAATATTACGCAACGGTGATCAGCATCGCGTCATTTGGTGAGGTTGTTCCGCGGGCCGAAAATCACGTGGAAATCGACCCTGTGGTCCGTGACGCCTGGGGAATTCCAGTCCTGAAATTTGAGGTGGAATGGGGACCAAACGAGCTTGCCATGGCCAGGGATGCCGTCGATACCCAGCATGAGATGTTCAAGAAGGCGGGGATTGAAATCATCAGTGAGCGAACCACGCCGCTGGCTCCAGGATGGAGCATCCATTCAGCCGGAACCGCCCGCATGGGTAACGACCCCAAGAACTCGTACCTGAATAAATTCAATCAATCTCACGACATCAAGAATCTCTTTGTGGCGGATGCGGCTTGCTTCGTCAATTCCACTGAGAAAAACCCGACTCTCACTATTCTGGCGCTTTCAATGAGAGCCGCCGACTACATCGTTGAACAGGTGCGGACCGGAGCGCTTGCCTAGACGTCCCCGGTCACCCTAAGGAAATGGAGATGCACTATTATGACGAAGAAAAAAGAAAATGAGACCAACCAGGGCCGTCGCGATGCTCTGAAGACTCTGGTAATGGGCGCCGGCGGGCTTTCGACCCTTCCCATTTTAGGGCAGGTGGAAACCGCCCGGGCGGCGTCTGCCTCGATGGGAGCAACAGCAGGCGCGGATGCCTCAACCCAGGCCGGGGCCAGTTGGAAGCCGAAATTCTTTGACGAGCACCAGAATGAAACGCTGATCGTCCTGACGGATCTGATTATTCCTGCAACCGACACGCCTGGAGCAAAGGCAGCGCTCGTCAATCGATACCTCGATTTGAAATACAATGAGGAAACTGGCGATCGCAAGGAAGAGATCATCCAGGCACTGGCCTGGTTTGACGGCCGCAGCCTTTCAACCCATGGCAAGCCGTTTGTCAGCCTCACGCAGGGAGAACAAACGGCCATACTGGAACCGCTGGCCGATCAAAGCAATAACAATCCCGAGGATCAGCCAGGCAGGAAAGCTTTCGAGTTGATCAAAGATTTGACGATCTTTGGCTACTACACGTCGAAAATAGGGCTGGATGAGGAACTGCAGTACCGCGGTGACGCCTACAATACTTCGTTCCCGGGCGCATGCGCGAATCCTGAGTACGAGTCGTAGCATTTAAGACGTCAACATCCAGGAGCGATTGCCTGAATCGGTGCGCATCGCGCCTATCGCCGAACTGGAAGATAAGCCAAAGCAGGGATAAGGAAGCACAATGGAAGAGAGAGACCGTGGTCCCCTTTGTCATGGTTTGTTCGGTTTGCTTTTCGTTTTTGCCGTCGTCTGTGCGTTGCCCGCATCAAGCCGGGCGGCTGTTTCGATCCACAATCCCTGGTTGTCGGTGACGGTCAACTCACAAGACGGATCGTATGCGATTCATGCCAGCACTTTGCAGGCGCCAGTGCTCGAATCGAGCGTTGGGGCCGAAGTAGACCACAAGTGGCTGCTATCGAGCTCCTATCCGCATCATGAAGCTGCTCAGAGCACTTTCCATGATGCTCTGGGTTCCGGCCAACAGGTGGCCATCACCTTCAGCGGCCTCAGTTCCGAGCCCGACCTTGTCTGCATCCTGCGCCTGTACAATGACCTGCATTACGGAACGATCGCAGTCCATGTGGTGAACCGCACTGCAGAGAGCGTTTCCGTCCAATCCATCCGCGACGTCAACGCAACAGGCAGTCCCAGGGTGAACCTGGGAGCCACGGAAGGGGCCGACAGGATGATGTTCGAGACGCCTTCCGAAGATCCCACGATCCATATCGGGGGCCTTGATCAGGCGCCGAAAGGGATATATTTCGGCGTGCGCGACGGGCTGATCTATAATCTGCGAAGCAAGCAGAGCCTGTTCCTGGCCGCGCTCACGGCGGACCGTTTTATGACCGCCTTGCACCTGAAAGTCCAGCAACCTCCCATGGGCTCGTCAACCATCGGCTCTTTCACCGTGGATTCCACCGGAACAACCGAGGCTGTACTGGAAAGAGACGACATAGCTGCGGATCAACAGATCCAGTTGAGCCTTCCCGTTGCCCCGGGCAAAGGGCTGAGTTCGGAGCGCGTGATGTTTGCCGCAGGCCCTGACTATCACGCGCAACTGGAAGCTTACGGTCGGGCTGTACGACGGCTGCACCACGCCCGTGTTTCCACTACGCCGCCCATGGGCTGGTGGAGCTGGACGGCCTTTTACGGTGGAATCAATGAGGGCGAGGTTTTGACCAACGCCAAATGGCTGGCGCAGCATCTCAAGTCGCTCGGCTTCGACTACTGCCACATCGACGAGGGATACGATTACGCCCGCGGCGAATATGTCACCACAAATGCAACGCAGTTTCCCGACGGGATGCGCAAGATCGGATACAAAATCACGAACTTGGGCCTGAAGCTGGCCGTCTGGACGGCGCCCTTTGAGGTCTCGCAGCGCGCCTGGGTGTACGAGTATCGCAAAGACTGGCTGGTCCACGATGCCCAGGGGCGGCCCATTCGGATCGGCTATGTGTCCCGGCACGTTGATCCGCTCTATGTGCTCGACACCACGAATCCTGGAGCCCAGCGATACCTGCGTATGACCTATCGGGTCCTGACCCGCGAGTGGGGCGTTCGCTACATCAAGCTCGACTTTATGGATTCTTCCGCAATTGAAGGCTATTACTATCGGCCGCACACCACGGCCCTCGAGGCGGAACGTATCGGGCTCAAGATCATCCGTGAGGCGGTCGGGAACGGGGTGCTGTTGGATAAAGACGGCAGTCCCATGCTGACTCCCGTTGGCCTGGTCGATGAGGGACGCATCGCGCCGGACACGGGCCATTCATTTTCAGCCAGCCGGGATGCTGATCCTAACATCGCCGCGCGCTTTTACATGAACCGAAACTTCTATATTGCTGACCCTGACGCCTTCAGCGTTTCGACAGAGGTGGAACCTGAGCAGTCCTGGCATAATCGCAAAAAGCCGCTGACTTTTGATGAGGCCGAAGTGCAAATCGTCCTTGCCGCGGTTGCTGGTGGAATGTACGAGATCGGGGACGATCTGCCGACACTCGCTTCCTCACCTCGGCGGCTGGGGCTGGTGGAAAACAAAAACCTGCTGCGGATGGTGAAATTGCGGCGGGCCGCAATCCCGCTGGACCTGATGAGCTTTCCCTTTCAGGATGAGATGCCGAGCGAGTATTTCCTGAGGGAAGATGCGCGCCAGTCGATGCTGGCAGTTTTCAATTGGACCGAGGTGCCGCGGTCCCACACGCTTGGGCTCAGCGCCCTGGGCCTTCCGCCGCGGAATCCGTATGAGGCGTATGATGCGCTCAACGGGGACAAACCGGTAGCCATCCAGGCTGGAAGTCTCAGCATTGCCCATCAGCCTCCGCATTCCGTCAGGCTGATCAAGATCATTGACACCTCCGTGCCGGCGGCAGCGCCCGCCGTTTCGGTGGATGCGCCCAAGGCAGCGGCAACAGGCGAGCCGGTTCGACTTCGGGCCATCGCCGACCAGCACGGCGTGCCCGCACTCTCGTACCACTGGGATTTCGGCGACGGAACAACAGCGAGCGGCCCGGAGGTCAGCCACACCTTCACGAGGGTTGCCGATTACAATGTGAAACTGACGGTTGAAGGTGTTGACGGGATTCCGGCAGAGAAGGATGTTACGATTGCCGTCCGGGGCACATTGCAAACGGCCTTCCATCTGCTCCAGAACCGGCGCTACGTTGAACCTGGCAGGAATTAGAACGGAGCCATGCCGGCCGCTGATTCCCCGTGGCCAGGTGTAAGTTTCAGGACACGTAGCGCGAGTTCAACCTGGCATCTCTGGAAGCCGCCACGGCGAATCCATTTTGCCATCCGGCGGCATAAGGCCGCCGTCACTCCGCCATCTCGCTTATAATAGAGGGTCAGCGTCGCAACTGAGTTCCTCATGTCGATTCACACGGTCTTTACGCTTTCAAAAGATGATCCGGAAGCAAGCAACTGGGTTGCGTTTTTCCACCGGCATGGTTACACGCGGCTCAGCCAGATGACGATCGAGCGTGTCTTTTGGCTGGAGGGCGATGTCGATATCAGCAAGCTCTACCCCCTGCTGATCAATCCCCTTTACCAGACGGGCTCCGACCATTCGCAACTCGATCCGGCGCAGGGTCCGGTTGTGGAAATTGCTTACCGTCCCGCCGTGACTGACCCTGAAACACCTTCCATCCTCGAGGGTGCGCACGCCCTCGGCGAAACCGGCCTGACGTTCGCGCGATTGAGCCGGCGCTACCGGTTTACCGGACTCGAAGATTCCGAAGCGCGGAAGCTTGCGGCTCGCTTTCTTTATAACAAGATTGTCGAACGCGTTCGCGAGCCGGGCGAAATCGTCGAAACTCTCCGCCCCACGGGCAAGCCGGATCCGGTGACGGAAATCTCGCTGCGTGGCCTCAGCGACCAGGAACTTGCGGCCCTCTCGGCCGAACGCTCCTGGTACGCTCCGCTCTCCCAGATGAAAGCCATCCAGGCGCATGAATTGCAGCGCGGCAGGCCACACACTGACGCCGAAATCGAAATTCTTGTCCAAAGCTGGAGCGATCATTGCTATCACACCACCTGGAAGAGCCTCGGCTTGCTCAAGCGCCTCAGCCGGGCCACCGCCCTGATTAACCACCCGCTGGTTGTTTCGTCATTCAAAGACAACGCCGGCGGGATGGAGTTCTATGATGGCTGGGTGATCACCATCAAAGGCGAAACGCACAATTTCCCCAGTTCCATCGCACCCTTCGGCGGCATCGCTACAAAGCACGGCGGCGTGATTCGCGACACGCTCGGTTTTGGCAAAGGCGCCTATCCCATTGGCGGCACCACGGTGATGGGAACCATGGACCCGCGCATGGCGGACGAGGATGTTCCTGCCGGCGCTCTGCATCCGCAGCTGATCGTCACCGAATCCATCCGGGCAACCGCCTATTATGTGAATCCTATGGGCATCCCGATGATGCATCCGGTCTACCGTATTCATCCGGGCTACGCCAAGTGCTTCGCGCTCGGCCACTCCGTCGGCCTGATTCCTGCAAAGGATGCACTGAAGGATTCACCTGTGCCGGGAGACATCGCCTTGCTGATTGGCGGCGAAACCGGGCGCGACGGAATTCATGGCGCAACCGCCAGCTCTACGGGAATGACAGGAACAACGCTCGAAAAGGAATTTGCAGCGGTCCAGATCGGCCACCCCATCACTGAGCGGCGATTCACCTCCGCTATTCCTGTTCTCCGCGACGCCGGATGCACTCGTGCCATCACGGACCTTGGCGCCGGCGGAATCTCCTCGGCTGCCGGCGAAATTGCCGCCGGGACGGGCATCGAGCTTGATCTTGACCGCGTGCCGTTGAAAGACGCCAGCCTTACGGCCTGGGAAATCCTTCTTTCCGAATCGCAGGAGCGGATGCTGGTGGTCGTCCCGCTCGAAAAGCTTGACCAGGCGCGCGAAATTCTCGACCGCTATGACGTTGCCCATGTCGAGTTCGGGCATTTTACCGGCCGGCAAAGGCTCCAGGCTACGTGGCATGGGAAGCAGGTTGTGGACCTCGATATGGACTTCCTGTGGAAAGGCTGCCCGATCGACTCCACTCCCGTTGTAGCACGCGAGCGTTCGCTTCAGCCTCTTTCAATTGCCGAACCGGGAACCCGGGAGCAGTGGAATAAGGCCGTCGAAAGCGTACTCTCGCATTACCATTGCTCCGACCAGAGCGCTGCCGGCGTCCGGTTTGATACCACGGTGCAGGGCCGGACGGCCGTAGGCCCCTACGGCGGACGGAACCACCGCATGCCCACGAATATTTACGTTTCCGCGCCGCTTCGCGACAAATCGTACGGCATGATCACAACCCTGGCATTCAACCCGTTTTACGGCGAAGTCGATCCCCCTGGCATGGCGCGCCTGATGCTGATTGAAGCAGTCACCAAGGCCGTTGCGGCCGGAACCAGCTACACGGAAATGGTCCTGTGCGACAACTTCTATACGCCGCGTGTCACTCCGCAAATCGCCTCTGACCTGTCCCAGGTGGTTGATGCTATTGCCGGCCTTTCCCAAGACCTGGGAATCCCGTTCATCTCCGGCAAGGATTCCAGTTCCGGGACCTTTGAGTCCGCAGGGCAAAAAATCGACGTTCCAATGACTCTTGCCGTGGCTGCCATGGGCCGGGTCCCCGATGTGAAAGATGTTGTCACAAAAGACTTCAAGCGCGCAGGAAACAAGCTTGTCCTGCTTGGCGCGGCCCGGCCTGATGGGCTGTGCGGCAGCGTTTACGCTGATACGTTCGGCCAGCGCGGCGATCGCTTGTTCAATCCCGGCAATGCGGCTGCGGTTCAGTCCGTTTGGGATACTGTGCTCGCTATGCATGCGGAGGACCTCTATGTTTCCGGCTCGGCCATCGCCGAAGGCGGACTGCTTCTCCGGCTTTTTGAAGCGGCGTTCGGATCAGGACTCGGCGCGCGCATCGAGCTGAGCCCGGAAATATTCGGGCGCCGGGACGAACTGCTCTTCGGCGAATTTATTGGGAGTGTGTTGCTGGAAGTGTCCCCCGACGTTGAGCAGGACCTGGAAGGATTGTTTATTCCCCATCTGACGATCGGCGAAGTCATCGCAGAGCCTCAGCTGGTTCTGGCCGAGGATGGCGGTGTCCAGTGGCAGCAGAACGTGGCCGAACTGGAAGAGGTCTGGAGCAAAACCTTCCGCGAGGTGGTGGAATAGCCGTGGCCCAGATTGCGATTCTTTACGCACCCGGCACCAACTGCCACGAAGAAACGGCGGCGGCAGTGGAGCGTGCAGGCGGCAAGGCCGCGCTGCTCCATCTGCACGAACTGCTGGCCGGCCACGACAACCTGGTGAATTACGCAGCCGCAATCGTTCCCGGCGGCTTTTCCTATGGCGACCATCTTGCCGCCGGCCGAATCTTCGCCACCCTGCTGGTGGCCAGACTTCGCGATCAACTGGCGGCGTTCCTTGAGGCCAAGCGGCCCATACTCGGCATCTGCAACGGTTTCCAGGTGCTCACGGAAGCCGGCATCCTTCCGGGCCGCCAGCCTGGTGTGCGCGGCATGGCGATGCTGGAAAACCAGTCATCCCATTTTGAAGATAGGAAGGTGCGTCTTCTGGTTTCCTCTGAAAAGTCGATGTGGACCGAGGGTCTGGCCGGGCAGGTGCTGAGAATGCCCAGCGCCCATGCCGAAGGCCGTGCCATGATCTCAGAAAGCGCCGGATCAGCACGGCCGCGCATCGCATTTCAATATACTGACGCTCAGGGCAAACCATCGATGGAGTACCCTGACAATCCCAACGGCTCGCCCGGCGCAATTGCCGGCGTCACCGACGAAACCGGCCTTGTCCTCGGCCTGATGCCTCACCCCGAGCGCGCCGCACTCCCCGCCCACTATTCCCACGACGGCCTGAAGTTGTTCGAGAACCTTGTCCGCTCGCTCAAACGCTGATTGTAGCGGCGCTCAATGAGCGCACACCCATTACAGCGGCTAAAGCCGGATCCTATGTGCTGCCCTTAAGGGCACGATTAAACTCGTGCCCTTTCTCCCCGAACGATGCGGAGGTTTTATGTGAAAGGGCACGACTTCAGTCGTGCCGTCCGAGAATCGTCCCCTTTACGTTGAAGAGGTCTTCCGCGACGGCCTGCAGCGTCCCGGTGGCGCTATAATCTTGCATGAATCATGAAAGGTTGCGCGCCGCCATGGGTCGAGGATGAAAGGAGGCGTCGGCATCCTTTGCGATTCAGACCTGAAGCTACTTTGCTTTGTGTGGGTGGAGCATGACCAGGTTCATGAGAGAACGAGGCGTCCTGATCCTTCTCATGGCCGCGCTGGTGTTGCCGTATCCGGCGTTGTGTCAAGTTTTGGGCTTAAACCAGCCGGGCGCAGCTCAACTTTTGACCGGAGTGAACGCCTACAACCCCATTCCAAGTCCTGACGGGAAGATGATAGCTTTTGTCAGGACGGGCTGGGGAAGGCTTCCAACTACCGGTTTTGGCCGCTCAAACCTGATATCCGACGTCATGGTTATGGATGCCTCAGGCAAAGTGCTGTCCTCAAAACCCCTGGCTGATGCGTTCCTGCAAGGATGGACGCCCGACGGCAAGAGATTGGTTTGTTACCGCGACTGGAAGGCCTTCCTTGTGGCGCCCGACGGAACCAAATCGAACCTTGTCGATGTTCCGCGCAGTGTGTACACCGAACGCGCGGAGTACCTTGCCACACGCCACGCTTTTTGTTGGAACTGGAGGCTAGAGCCTCGGTTATTAGAATGGGATATTGATTGTTCAGACGGGCTTGTTCTTGCTCGGAAGGATTCATTCCTTACAGGCCTGATGGCGTTCTCGCCTGACGAGAGGTACGTCGCGGTGCTGGGCGCGAGCGGACCGTCGGGCACCACAGAGGGCAACAATCTGTGGGTGTACGAACGGTCGAAGAAGTCATGGACGAACCTTGGCAAGATCATCATCAGCCCCAATCATGACTGGGACTACATAAAGCCCTCATGGGACCCGTGGTTCTCCGATAGCTCCAGGCTCGCCTACGTTACGGAATCGGGGGTGGTTATATCAACTCCGGACGGCAGTCGAAAGCACTTGATTGCCCGTCCAAATCGCGCAGCAGGGCTGGCTGTTCCTTCTCCCGACGGCAAGCAGGTTGCTTATGTAACTTTTGAAGGCACGCCCGTGAAGGGCCGGCACGACCTGACCTTCTGGGGTAAGACCACAATATGGGTCGCCCCGGTGAATGGCAGCGCAAAGCCGAGGGCTGTGACTCGCCAGGCAGCGGAAACGACCTACAGCTTACATTGGCTGGGCAATAGTGAACTTGTGTTCGATCGGGTTGCTGACGTAGTGCTCTTCCGCCGAGCGCGGATCTGGAAGGCGGAGGTTCCGGCCAATTAGAAGAAGAGCAGCTTGTGGCGCGACTTGCGCGTAACCCGCATCACCGCCTTGGGCGCGTCAATCATCGGAAACCGCCCCAGCTCAGGTAGGCATGCAGCAGGGCTTCGCCACCGATGCTGGCGTAAATGGCGGCGATGCCCAGGAAGCTTCCGTAGGGCCACTGGTAGTCGCGGAATTTTGAGCTGAATAACGCCAAGGGTATGGCGATGGCCGTCCCCAGCAGGGACCCCAGCATGATGGTCATCAAGGTCAGCGAAGGCCCGTAAAAAACGCCCACCACCAGCATCAGCATCACATCGCCGAACCCCAATCCTTCCTTGTGCCGAAGGTGGTAGAAAGCCTCGCCCACGACGAAGAAGAGGCCTCCGCCGACCAATGCGCCGACGAGAGCACCCATCAGCGAGAGCAGGACCGCTGAAGGGAAGACTTTCCAGTCTGCCAATATCCACCCGATGGGACGATTGTCCACCGGAATCAGCAGGCTGAGCGCGATGCCGAGTCCGATGCCGAATAAGGTGATCTTGTGTGGAATCCGGCGCTCGCGAAGGTCGGTAAAAATCAGGACGATCATCAGCATGGCGAAAATCGCGCTCTTGAGAAACCCCGGCGTAAGACCGTAGTGCCGGAACTCCAGCAGAAAAACCACTGCAGTCAGGATTTCAACCAGCGGGTAGAGCAGGGAAATTCGCTTGCCGCAATCGCGGCAACGCCCGCGCAGGAGAACGTAACTCAGGACTGGAATATTGTCATACCAGCGGATGGCGCTCCCACAGGAGGGGCAATGCGAACCGGGGCGGACAATCGATTCCCTTCGCGGCACGCGCAGGATGCAGACGTTGAGGAAACTGCCGAAAATCAATCCGAAGATGGCCACAATCCATTGCATCATTTAACCGTTCGTCTTTAAAGTACCGTTGTTGCCGGCGTCTCGTCCTGAGGGTTGACCAGGCGCCGGTAAAGCGCCTCCGTCCGCTCAACCATCAGGTCCGCGGAGAACTCCTTTGCGCGCTCGCGTGCGTTGTTGCCAAATTCCTGCAGGCGGGAAGGATTCGAAGCAGCCTCTGCGATCGCATCCGCCAGGGCTTGGGGCGACTCCGGCGCAATCAGCCAGCCCGTCTTCCCTTCATCGACAATTTCCGTTAAACCTCCAACGGTCGTGGCAATCACGGGAACACCATGCGCCATCGCCAGCAAGGCCGAAGAACCCAGCCCTTCAGAGCGGGACGGCATGATACAGAGATCGAGGCCGGAGAAGAACTCGAAAAGGTTTTCCTGGTAGCCCGCTAATAGAACTCGTCCGCTGCCGACCGCTTCTGCAAGGCTGGTGGTGGCAAGGTCTTCAGCAGAAATATTCCCGCCTAAGACTAGCCTGGCGTCCGGCAATTGCTCTGCGATGATTTCCAGCGCCTTGACGGCAATATCTTGCCCTTTCTCCGCACTGAAGTTTCCGAGTTGACCCACAACGAATTCGTGCTCGCCTAAATTCCATTTGGCGCGGGTTGCACGTCTTGATGCAGTGTCAGGCAGGCGTTCCGGGATCTCGATTCCATCGGGGATAATGTGAATCATCGCACGCGGCACGCCGGCATCTTCCACAATGTGGCCTACAAAGTGTGAGACGGCGATAACTGCGTCACATGTGTATTTGTACTTCAGGCGATAGTCGATGCGGCGTTTGGGAACGTAGGTGACCCGTCGGCTTGCGACGCGGTAGATTCCCATGTGCAATGATGCCAGCCACGCAACCGTCTGTCCCACGCCATCGTGGGCGTGCAACAGCACCAGGCTATCCTTCTGCAGTCTGCGCCGCAAGAGCCGCATGCCTCGCATGTGCCTGAAATCATCGGGTGGGAGCGGCAGCACAGGAAAACCTTCCGCCCTGGCCCGGCCGAAGAGTTCACTCCGTTCCGGGCAGACGATCAATTGCCAGTGTCCACGAGCGCGCAGACCTTGCGCCAGCAAGAGTAATTGCCGCTGGCCGCCGCGCAGTGCGGGACCTGTATCGACGTGTCCGATTCTGAGAGTGGCCGATGAATTCACGGCGTTCCTCTGCTTTGTTGAAGCTCCGCGAGCTTCACATATTTCCGGTGAACGTAGCGAGCCGCCATCCAGGCAATCAGGAATCCGGCCACTCCGTCCAGGACTCCGAACCGGAAGAAATATGTATGGACAAATACCCACGCGGGCGCCAGAAGCCGCTGCCCGGGACCGCTTTGTTCGCCGCGCTCGAACATTTCACGCGCGGCAAGGTCGGTGTAGAATTCAATCCGCTTTCTGTGGTCGGCGAGAGAATCGCAGGTGTAGTGGAGAATCTCGCCATCCATCGTTGCCACTTGTCCTTCAGTGACGACAGACTCATGCACGTAGGCTCCTTGCCACCATGCCTTGCTCCGATCAAAAAGACGGATCTTCCAGTCAGGATACCAGCCCGAATGGAGAATCCAGCGCCCCAGGTAACGCGCACGCCGGGCAAATCGGTACGCGGCAGCCAGCGGTGCCGATTGCCTCCACTCGCGAATGGCCGCACGCGCCGCTTCATCCAGTTCTTCGTCAGCATCCAGGCTCAATATCCAATCATGCTTCGCCTCGCGGACGGCAAAGTTCTTTTGAGCGGCAAAGCCTTCCCAGGCGTGGATGATGATTCGGGCGCCGAGTTCGGCAGCGATTTTGACGGTTTCATCCGTCGAGCCGGAATCCACCACAAGGATCTCGTCTGCGCAATCAAGCGAGCGAATGCTGCGAGCGATGTTCGCGGCTTCGTTGTGCGTAATGATGGTGGCGGAAATGGGCGGCATCGTAAGACGTCAGATTCCGTCGGCGCACGTCAATGCGAAACCTGATTGTATCCGAAAGCTCTTGTCTCCGGCATTCGTGACAAATCCACGACTGAACAATGAGCCCAAGACGAAGCCAGCCCTCCCTGCCAGGCAGTCATGCTTGGTAAGACGCCGCTTACTCCTGGCGGACTTTGATTCCGGTGAGAAACAACTCACGATATTTGTCGGGCAGGGCGCAGGCAAGTCCTTCGCGATTGATTACCACATGCGTGGTTTCACCTTCGGCCAGTAAGGTGGCATCAGATTGCCGATGGATCTCGTATCCAAAAATGAGAACGCGTCGCCGGGCTTGGCGGAGGCACGTCTTGACAAGGATTTCATCGTCGTAGTGCGCCGGGGCCTTGTAGCGGCAATTGGCCTCCGCAACGATGATGCATAGCCCGTCCCCGCGCTCCATGTCGCGGTATTCAAACCCATGCTGGCGGCAGAATTCTGTCCGCCCGATTTCAAACCAGACGAGGTAGTTCGCGTAGTATACGACACCCATCTGGTCCGTCTCAGAATAACGGACACGAAACGTCGTCGAAGCCCACTCCGTGGGGAATTCCATCGTCATCAGCGTACCCCCGCTGGTTCAAAATAGCCACATGCTTCACAGAATACAGGAACTACCGGATGCATCTCAAGACTCATATTATGTCAACTAATAACAACCAGTTACAGTGTTTTATTGAAGCATTACATAAGAGGATTTCCGGCGTCGTCAAACGGGTATTTTATGACTAGCTGAAGCGAACGGCAAAAGCTTCTATAAACAGGATCGACGTACTGGCGCAACGCCAGGTCGCCGTCGATTTCCAGGGACTCGTTCGGGACATGGCCTTCCTGCATGCTTGTGAAAAATTCCTCCGCACTTGGCCAACTCAGGATCATATCCGGCATGCGGGGAGGCCGCCGGTCGAGCCGGATTCTGCCTCGATCCAGATTTACCGTCCAGTCAAAATTCCAGTCCTTAAGCACCCAAAGCGCTGTCAGCCGCGCTTCGCGGATGTGCTGCCGCACGGAACGGTCGCGGCCTGTCAGGACAAATGCCTGCTGGATGAGCCGCCGTGCTGCGCGCTTTGAGATGGGTGGCCGGTCGGGCACGTTCAAATAGGAAACTATACCAGAATCAGAGAGCAAATGCCGATCTTCTCCACTCACCTCGCGCTCAGCCTACGGCCCCGGTGCGAACCAGCACAGCACCCTGATGGAGGACTCCGGGTGTATACTACCTGCCTTTACAGGAGGCTTGACATGAAAATCCCGACAAGCTCGCGACGGAATTTCTTGAAGAGCACGATTGCAGGCGCCACTGTAGCACTGGGAGATCTTCACAGCCTTGGCTTTGCCGAAGGTTCATCTCTGGCCACAGGATCAGAAGGCTCGATCCGCGAAGAGGAGCGCGAAATAATGCCTCCAGGTAATGGAACCGGGTATACGCGGGGGATCGGTGTCTACCCCGGGGACCCCGCCGAGGATTTTTCCCCGACCCTGGTTGCGGACGAGTCGCTGGCCTATCGAAACCTGGCGTTGCTTCGCCCTGCCTTCCACTCAAGCAGCTACGACTACAACCTGACAGCACAGCTTGTGACCGATGGGATCAAAGATACGCAGCCTCCCAACTGGGTGGAAACGTCCGCAAGTTTTGTTGGGGTCCTTCCTAAAGAGGAGCGTGAATTCTTTCTGGATCACAATCCGACCAGCGTGGTTGATCTGAGAGGTCCGCGACCGTGGGTACAGATCCGTCTGGGCGGAGGGAAAAGCGTCCCGCAAATAGACCGAATTGATCTGTTGGTCGTGCTGAACGCGAGGAATGTGAAACCGGCCGATGTGAGCTTCGTGATTTCGGTGTCTGACGATGGCTGGAACTGGAAGAAGGTGGGGGGCTTGACCGGGCCGGAGCCTGCTTCGCTTGAGGGCTACCCGCCGGGTTTCGGACGGCCGGGATATCTGTTCAAACCCTCGATTCTTCTCAATCCTGCATCGCAAAGCCGCCTTTACCGCATTGAATGCGTGGTGGCCAATGCCTCGCCACTTTCCTTCGCCATGCAGTGGCAGGTTGGCAAGGTTGCCTTCTATAACAATGGCGAAAGGGTGGAAGTGGGCGGGCCTTACAACTTCACCAGCGCATGGAGGAGCAAAGGGCTGGATGAAGAATGGGTATATGTTGACCTGGGTGCGCCGTTTGAGTTTGACCGCGTTGCCCTGTATTGGATCGCCAAGGCAGCCGAAGGCTCCCTTCAGGTTTCTGACGACGCGAAAGACTGGCGGGAGATCCAGCCGTTGCCGGGAGGAGCGAGCCTCACCGATGACATCAAGCTGGCTCAGCCTGCCCGGGGAAGGTATGTGCGTGTGCTGATGACGCGTCCGACCTCTTCTGACGGTTACATGCTGAGCGAGATGGAAGTTTACGGGCGCGGCGGGTTTATTCCGCAGCCGAAGCCGGCGCCTGCTCCACGAGCGGATGGCCGGCTGGCCCTGGCGGGAGGCAATTGGCGATTGCAACGCGATTCACTGGTGGCGGCAGATGCTGAGACGCTTTCGCAGACGGGCTTTGACGACAAGGAATGGATCGTCGCCACGGTACCGGGCACTGTGCTCACCTCCTATTTGAACATTGGAGCTATACCCGACCCGAATTACGGCCAGAACCAGTTATATGTTTCAGACTCGTTCTTCTATGCCGACTTCTGGTACCGGACTGAATTTGACGCGCCGCAGCTTGAACGCGGCCGGCGCGCCTGGCTGAACTTCGACGGGATCAACTGGAAGGCGGAGATCTTCCTGAATGGCTCCAGACTCGGACGCATCGACGGCGGCTTCATGCGGGGGCGCTTCGATGTAACTGAGCACCTGCTTCCTGGCCGCAAGAATGCTCTGGTGGTTCGCATCATCAAGAATGGCACGCCGGGAAGCGTGAAGCAGAAGACGTTTGCATCTGCAGGCAAGAACGGCGGGGCTCTCGGACTGGATAATCCTACCTTCCACGCCTCGATCGGGTGGGACTGGATCTCAACCATCCGCGGGCGCAACATTGGCATCTGGAACGATGTCTATCTCACGACCAGCGGCCCGGTGACCATTGACCATCCCTACGTTGTCACCACGCTGCCGCTGCCGGAAACCTCAAGCGCGGCCTTAAGTCTTGAGGTAGAGCTTGTCAATCACGGAGTAAGACCGGTGAAAGGAACGCTGCGTGGCAGCATTGGCGAAATCAAGTTTGAGCAGTCCGTGAAGCTCGAAGCATCAGCTACATATAAGGTCAGGCTGGACCCTTCCACGCACCCGGCCATGCGGCTGCAGAATCCCAAACTCTGGTGGCCGGCCGGATACGGCGAGCCGCACCTCTATGACATGAAATTGGAGTTTGAAACATCCGACCAGACCCTTTCAGACACGAAGTCACTGAAAGTCGGCGTACGACAGATGACTTACAAAGTGGAAAAAGGCGCCCTGAAGATTTGGGTCAACGGCAGACGGTTGATACCCAAGGGCGGCAACTGGGGTTTCAGTGAATCCATGCTGCTTTATCGCCAGCGTGAATATGACATCGCCGTCCGCTATCACAGCGACATGCACTTCAACATGATCCGCAACTGGGTGGGACAGACAGGCCGCGAGGCGTTTTATGAGGCCTGTGACCGGCACGGCGTAATGGTGTGGCAGGATTTCTGGCTGGCGAATCCGTGGGACGGGCCAGATCCGGAAGACAACGCCATGTTCCTGCGCAACGCACGGGACTTCATCCTGCGGCTGCGAAATCATCCTTCTATGGGCTTATATTGCGGGCGCAATGAAGGCGACCCTCCCAAGCCTCTTGAGGATGGTCTGACCACACTGCTGGCGGAATTGCATCCTGGCGTCCACTACATTCCCAACTCGGCCGATGGTGGGGTCAGCGGGCACGGTCCTTACAGCGTGATGCCTCTCAGATACTATTTCGGTTCCGGCACCAACAAAAGGCTCCATAGCGAGAGGGGCATGCCAAACATCCCTCCCATGGAAAGCGTCCGGCTGATGATGCCCAAAAGGGCGATGTGGCCGCAAGGTCTGGACTGGGGTCTGCATGATTTCTGTTTACAGGGCGCCGCAAATGGGGCGTCATATCGGAGAATTATCGAGCACGAATACGGCGGTGCTGACAGCGCCGAAGAGTGGGTTGCTCTCGCGCAATTTGTCAATTACGACGGCTATCGTGCGATGTACGAGGGGCAGAGCAGATATCGCATGGGCTTGCTGATCTGGATGAGCCATCCGTGCTGGCCTTCCTTTGTCTGGCAAACTTACGATTACTACTTTGAGCCGACGGCCGCCTATTTCGGCGCCAAGAAGGGATGCGAACCTCTGCATATCCAGTGGAACCCGGTCACGGAGAGCATCGAGGTGGTCAATTACAGTGGTGGAAACGTCCGGGGATTGGCTGCCAGCGTTGAACTGCTGAATATGGACGGAAGCCGGCAATGGCAGAAGACCGCCTTGCTCGACAGCAAGGAAGACAGTACTGTTTCCTGCATCAAGATGGAATATCCCTCCGGGCTGAGCCCGGTCCACTTTCTGAGGCTGGCGCTCACACATGAGGGCAAGCCGGTCTCAACCAATTTCTACTTGCGGCCACGAGAAGTAGGCAACTATCGGGCTGTCCGGGAATTGCCCAAGGTGAACCTGGAAGCTTCCACGCAAATCGAACAGCAGGGCAGTCGCTGGCTGTTGACCACCCAACTGCACAACCCATCGGCTCACCCGGCCCTGCTGGTCAGGGTCAAGGCCGTTCGCCAAAAGAGCGGAGATCGCATCCTGCCGGCGCTTTACAGCGACAACTACACAGCTCTGATGCCGGGCGAGCGGCAAACGATTCGGACGGAATTGGAAAATGCCGACACGCGCGGGGAGCAACCGAAAATCGTGGCAGAGGGCTTCAACGTTGGGCTGGTGACGGCGGCTTGACCTCCGTCCTCTGGGTGCCCTGAACTGCGCAGGGGACTCCCGCAATTCTTTCCACGTGCCAGTCGAAAAATCCTCGACTGGGTTGCTTACGAATGTTGGCAGGCCAGGCGCCCGTCTCTGACCCTTTAACATCTGCTATATTGAAACCGTTGACCAATCGATATGACTGAAAGTCCTGTGCGAGAATCTGAAAGCGTAACTGGGAACGACGGGCTGATGCGCGGTTTCTGGTATCCTGCGATCCGAAGCAACCGTGTTCGGGGCCGGGAACTACGCACGGCGATGTTGCTGGGTATTCCCCTGGTGATCGGGCGAAACTCCAAAGGGGAGGGATTTGCGTTACGCGACACCTGTCCCCACCGTGGCATGCCGCTTTCGGAGGGCCGATACGACGGCAACGCTGTCGAGTGTCCCTATCACGGCTGGGTTTTCGAGGGCAAAACCGGGCAGTGCCAGGCCATTCCTTCTCTCACGACTCGCGACAAACTTAAGGTCGAGCGCATCTTTGCCACCGCTTTCCCGTGCGATGAGCGCGACGGCCACTTCTGGGTTTACATTCCCGATCCCGACCAGCGGAATGAAGAGATCCCGCCGGCTCCCATACTGCCCACCTTTAGCGACGCCTATCGCCTGGAACATCTGGAAGCTGAGTTACCCTGCCACGTGGACCATGGCATTATCGGGCTGATGGACCCCGCGCACGGCCCCTTTGTGCACCAGGCCTGGTGGTGGCGCAAGCGTGCCAGCATTCACGAAAAAGAGAAAATCTTTGAGCCGATTCCCAACGGCTTTCGCATCAAGGCCCATTCGCCATCGGCCAATAGTGCAGCCTACAAGCTGCTGGGCATTTATGGCAATCCGATTACAACAACTATCCAGTTTGTTCTGCCCAACATGCGTTTTGAAGAGATTCACTGCGGCAAGTACTGGTTTTCAAGCCGCACTACCGTCACGCCGATTACGCCTTTGCGCTGCAGGATCGACGTTTGCGCGGCGTGGAATGCATTCCGACACGTGCCCTTTATGACTTCCGTCCTCCGATTTTTCGGGAATAAGTTCGTCGCCCAGGACCAGCGCACGATGGAAAAACAGGCTCTCGGACTCAAGTACAATCCGCCCCTGATGCTGATCGACGATGCCGACCGCCCCGCCAAGTGGTACTTCCAATTGAAAGCCGCTTATATCAAAGCCAAGTGCACCGGCCAGCCCATGGAACACCCCATAGAAGGCCCGACAACTCTCCGCTGGCGGAGTTGATTGCGAGTCTTGGCGAGTGCCGCGGAATTGCCTGTGGAGCGAGTGCCGGAAGGATGATCACTCGCCGCGCCACTGCGGTTTTCGTTTCTCCAGGAACGCCGCAAGCCCCTCGCGGAAATCCGCGGTGGTGCGAACCTTGGCACTGGCTACAACGGCCGATTCAATTTCGCGGTCGATCTCCTCTTCAGAAAACTTCAGCAGAAGCTTCTTGGTGTGGCAAAGGGCCACGGAGCTCATTTCAGCCAGCGACCGCGCCAGTTCGTGCGCACGGGGAAGCAGTTTGTCAGGTTCAAGAATTTCATTAACCAGGCCCATGGACTGCGCTTCAGCAGCGCCGAAGATGCGCCCTGAGAGCAGCAGGTCGCGTGCGCGCTTTTCACCCACCTGGCGGACGACGTAGGACGACACAATGGCGGGAATAAAACCTACGCGCACTTCGGTGTAACCGAACTGCGCTTCTGGAACGGCCAGCGTGAAGTCGCAGAGGGTCGCGAGTCCGCAACCTCCGGCGATAGCCGCGCCGTTCACGGCCGCGATGGTCGGTTTGGGGAAGGCGTAAAGCCGCCGGAACAGGCTGGCAATCCGCCTGGCGTCGGCGACAATTTCCACCTCAGTCTGCGAGCGAAAATCCTTAAGTGCCTGCAAATCCATTCCGGCGCAAAAAGCCTTGCCTGCCCCGGTCAGGATCAGCGCTCGGACTGAACCTTTCTCAAGTTGATCCAATGCTTGAAGCAACTCTGCTATCGTTTGGGGAGAGATGGCGTTGCGCTTCTCGGGCCGATTAAAGGTGAGAGTGGCGACGGCGTCTTCAATCTCGAAATTCAATATCTTGTTTGACATTGGACTTTCCCCGCCGAGTCATCCGGCGTACTGATTGCGAATCTCCCTGGCAGACTCCAGTGCGGCCTGCAGGTTTTCGGGATTAATCCCCGTTTCCAAGCCCAGGTCAGCAAGCGTTGGGACGACAACCTCGGTTGGAATGTTGCCCACGAGTTCGTCGCCCGCGAAAGGGCAGCCGCCGAGGCCCGTCAAAGCGGAATCAAAGCGTCGGCAGCCAGCTTCGTAAGCGGCCAGGACCTTTTCCGTGGCTCCCTCTGTCCGGGCGTGCAGATGGACCCCGAGTTCCATGTACTTCATGAACTTTTTCAGCCGTCTGAAAAGTTCACCTACCTCTTTAGCTGTCGACACGCCGACAGTGTCGGCAAGGGAGACGGTTTCCACTCCACAACCCTTCAACCATTCGAGCGCGTCCTCGACGATCTCCGGACCCCAAGGCTCTCCAAAGGGATTGCCAAAGGCCATGGATATATAAACCACGAAGTCACGCCCTGCTTCATGGGTTTCATGCTGGATTTTCTCCACCAGTTCACGCGACTCACGCAGAGACATGTTGGCATTCTGGCGGCGGAAATTCGCAGAGATTGAGTAGGGATATCCGAGCGTTGTCACTCCCGGAGCATTCAGCGCCCGCTCCAGGCCCTTCTCATTCACAACGATGCCGATAATTTCAGGCGGCGTCCCGTTTGTCGCATCCTGCAGAACGTCTGCCAGCTTCTCCATCACCAGCTCGCTATCAGCCATCTGCGGAACGAACTTCGGTGCCACAAAGCTGACCGCATCCAGATGCCGGAACCCAGCTTGAATCAGTTTTCCAAGATAGCCCGCCTTAACGTCTGTCGAAATAATCGTCTCAAGCCCCTGCCAGGCATCCCGCGGGCATTCAATAATTTTGACTGTCTCCATTCACCTTTTCCTTTAGCTTTTCTTTGCGCCTCCGCGCCATTGCGTGAGCAGGCTTTTACTCTTTTAGTCGATTGACGATGCGACTGACTCCATCTTTGATGAGCTCCACATCGAAGTTGATCAGGATCCCAAGTCGCTTATCCGTCAGCCGAAGATACGTCAGCAGTTGCTTCTTGTGGACCGGCGCAATTCCGTCGACAGACTTGATTTCAATGATGACCTTTTCTTCCACAATCAGGTCGGCCCGGAAGCCCACTTCCAGGTGGACATTCTCATAGACGACTGGGATCGCCTGTTGGCGGACAGCCCGCAGACCTCGGCGCGCCAGTTCCTCCGCCATCACAGCTTCGTATACGGATTCGAGCAGACCCGGTCCCAGCGTTGTGTGGACCTTATAGGCTGCGTCGACAATCTGTGTGGCAATCTCGTTCTCGGTCATTGCAAAAGCATTCACACGCAAAGGCGCTAAGACGCAAAGAAGCCCTGGCTCCAAAGGCGATAAAACAACCAAGTTTCGTGAATAATATAACGATTCAATATGCCTGATGAAATTGACGAATTATTTATACTTTCTGTAATTGCTTTTCTTTACGCCTCCGCGCCTTTGCGTGATGATGCTCTTACGTCTGCAGCACGCCGGTTTTGAATTCCTTCACCTCGGGATTCAGCGCTGCTGCTTCAAGCGCCCAGATCAGCGTGTCGCGTGTCTGTGCCGGATCGATGATGGCGTCCACCCACAGCCGGGCTGCTGCGTATCTCGGGTCAGACTGGTGCTCGTAAGTGGCGCGAATCGACTGGCGCATTTCTTCTTTCTCGTTTTCGCTCAGCTTTTTCCCACTCTGTTCGAGTTGCTTGACCTTGATTTCCACAAGGGTGTTGGCGGCCGAATCTCCGCTCATCACGGCGTAGCGTGCCGTGGGCCAGGCAAAGATGAATCGCGGGTCGTATGCTTTCCCGCACATCGCGTAGTGGCCTGCGCCGAAACTTCCTCCACAGATCACCGTGATTTTAGGCACCACGCTGTTGGCGACGGCGTTCACCATCTTTGCTCCTGCGCGGATGATGCCACTCCATTCGGCTTCCTTGCCCACCATGAATCCGTTCACATCGTGGAAGAAAACCAGTGGCACCGTGTTCTGGTTGCAATCCATGATGAAGCGCGCAGCCTTTTCAGCTGATTCCGTATAAATCACTCCGCCAAAATGGATGCGTTTTTCCCCGCTCTCGTGCGAAACGGTTTGGACCGCCTTCTTCTGATTGGCGACAATGCCCACAGCCCAGCCGCCGATCCGCGCGTAACCGCACAGCAGCGTTTGGCCGTATTCGGTGCGGTATTCCTCAAAACTGCTTGCGTCTACCACACGTGCCAAAATCTCCCGCATGTCGTACTGCGCTGCGGGTTCCCCGGAAAACACTCCGTAAATTTCCTCTGGTGGATAAACAGGCGGTTGGTCTGGCTGGTGATCAAATGCGGTCAAAGATTTGCGTCCCATTTTATCAACCAAAGCTCGAACTCTGTCGATGCAGCTTTCGTCGTCCGGCTCGCGGAAATCCACCGTGCCGCTGATTTGCGAGTGCACTTTCGCGCCACCCAGTTCTTCAGCCGAACTCTTCTGCCCAATGG
>JBJKQK010000032.1:0-3888 GCA_046705285.1 Terriglobia bacterium | reverse complement strand
AAGAAAGTTATCGGGCTGATTCCAACCGGATTGTATCCGGACTCAGTCAGCCTGAGCGGCGACGGGGATTATATGTACGTGGTGAACGCCAAATCGCCGACAGGACCGAACCCGGGCTTCTGCTATGGCCGGGGCGTGAACGGGAAAACTTCGGCCGCATGCAACTCTGCAAACCAGTACGATCTCCAGATGATCAAGGCCGGGCTGCAGAGCTTTCCCATTCCCAATTCGAGCCAGCTTGAGCAGCTTACCGTCGAGGTGGCCAGAAACAACAACTATCAGCGAAAGGTGAGCAGGCAAGACTGGAAAACGATGGCGGAGCTCCACAAGAGAATCAAGCACATTATCTATATCATCAAGGAGAACCGCACCTACGATCAGGTGCTTGGAGACCTGCCCGTCGGCAATGGCGACCCTTCGCTCACCGAATTTGGCCAGGCCATCACGCCCAACCTGCACAAGCTCGCCCTGAACTTCGTGGATCTGGATAACTTCTATGACCGCAGCGAGGTGAGCATGGATGGCTGGCCATGGTCAACCTCCGCACGCGCGCCGGACGTGGTGGAAAAGCAGGTGGTCGTGAACTATGCCGGCCGCGGCCTCTCCTACGATTCGGAAGGAGAGAACCGGAACATCAACGTCGGGCTGGCCACGCTGGCTGAGCGCCGGAAAGCAAACCCGCTGACTCCCGATGACCCCGACGTCCTGCCGGGCACGGTGGACACCGCAGCTCCTGACGGTCCCGGCGACCAGGAGAACACGGGCTATCTCTGGAATCAGGCCATGCGGGCGGGACTCTCGGTCCGCAACTACGGCTTCTTCATTGACACCAGCCGGTACAACCTGACAGGCGCCAAAGCAAAGTACGACATTCCCGAACTCACCGACCCGTACAAGACACGGACGCAGGTGGCTTTCCCGGCGAGTGTTGCGCTCGCTCCCGTAACGGATATCTACTTCCGCGGCTTTGACAATTCCTTTCCCGATTACTTCCGCTACAAGGAGTTCGCGCGCGACTTCGACGCCCGATACGCGCACGGCGGATTGCCGTCACTGATCCTGGTTCGCCTGATGCACGACCACACCGGCGATTTCAGCAGTGCCATTTATCACCTCAATACGCCGGAGCGGCAGCAAGCCGATAACGACTACGCGGTGGGCTTGTTGGTACAAAAAATCGCCCACAGCCGCTATGCCAAAGACACCCTGATCTTTGTCATTGAAGACGATTCGCAGGATGGCCCTGACCACGTTGACACGCATCGCAGCATTGCCTTCATCGTGGGACCGTACGTCAAGCACCATGCCGTGATTTCCACCGAGTACAACACGGTGGATTTCGTGCGCACCATGGAAGTGATCCTCGGGCTCAAGCCCCTCAACATCAGCGATGCGATCGCCGTGCCCATGGCAAATGTTTTCGACCTGAAACAGAAAACCTGGACCTACACGGCAACGGCCTCCCGCATGCTGATTGGCACGGGCCTTCCGCTGCCTCCTTCCGTGGCCAAACTCAAGCCATTGGAACCGACTCACAACGCTGCCTACTGGGCGAGAGTGACGCGGGGGATGGATTTCACGATACAGGACGATTTCAGCTTCAGTCGATATAACCATATCCTTTGGAAGGGGTTGATGGGTAACCGGCCGTATCCGAAAGGGCCCACCGGCCTCGACCTCAGCCATAATCGCGCCGCGTTGCTTCGGCACTATGGCATCAGCAAAAAGAGTTATCTGAGGTCGCAATAAGCCGGGAGAGCGCATGAGCAATCTGGGAGGCTCTCTCGAGCTTCTGACGGCCACGGCGCCACGGTTCGCGCGCGGCTGCCACTCGAGGAGAAGGAGGCATGAAAAAGGTGCGTGTTCTGCCGGCGGGTGGTCATGGGGTGTAATGGCCGTTCGGGGCTATGGTCGGGCAAGCCGGTGTGCTGCCCCAGCCGGCAGATTAGCCGAGCTGCCGAACGACTATGTCTCAGCGACAAGAGAGGGCGTAGGACGTCAAGTGGCGGAAACACGAGTCGTACGAGGGGCCCCTGCAGCCTTCGGGCCCTCGCGAGAGGCATCAATGGCCGGTTCCATGGCCTCTGTGAACCCTTCCAGGCAAACTTGACGCCCGGTTGCTTTCAAAGGGGGCCAAGTGTATAAAGCTAGTGGGGCTGGAGTCAATAAATAAAGGAACGAGTCTCAAGGTCACCATCCGGATGAGATCGTTGCCAGGTGGCGCCGTTGCGGGGCTTGTATCCCAGCTGGATGCCAACGGTGGAGCGGAAGGCGATCAGCACGATAATGGCCGGCTGAAATCCTTGTTATTCCCCCACCGGGCTAGTGGTCGCATCAAGCGGGGTGCGTCGCTTTGCGGCTCGACGAACTCTTTCGCTGGCGCAGCGGTGATCAACGACCCGATTTGCGACAAGATCGACATGAATCGGGAAATCGGAGCGATGGGGCCGTTCCCGACTCGAAAGTCAGTGGCGTGGCGCTTTTCCAGGGAGGGAAATAGATGAGGTTGGTTCAACGGGCTGGGAGGATGGTTAACGGGAAGGCGACGACTTTGCGGGCGCAAGATGTCTTGCTTGTGAGCCTGCTCTCGCTGCTATCCGTCACGCTGTGGTCTGCCCCAGCTTTGCGTATTGATGTATCGAAACTCGGACCGCAAGTGGGACAGCGCGTGCCGGATTTCAGGCTCAAAGACCAGAACGGCAAAACCCAGACTCTCCAGTCCATCATGGGATCGAAGGGTGCGATGCTGGTGTTCATTCGCTCGGCGGACTGGTGACCCTATTGCAAGACGCAGCTCGTCGAGCTGCAGAGTCGGGTTAAAGAACTTCGCCGCAAGGGCCTTGGCCTGGCGGTAATCAGTTACGACTCGCAGGCTGTTCTGGCTGCTTTCAGCCGGGAACATGGGATTACGTTTCCCCTCCTGTCGGATCCCGGATCTAAAACGATCAAGCGTTTCGGCCTGCTCAATACAGTTGTCAAAGAAGCCCTCGGCCCCGATCGAGACAATCCGCAGGTGCAGTCCGAAGCCCGCACGTACGTGTCTGCCTTCGGGGTAAGGCCCTCCATGGAAGGTATCGCTTATCCTGGCACCTTCATCCTCGACCGCCAGGGTCGCGTCAAGGCGCGGTATTTCCAGGACTCCTACACCGTGCGAAACACCGTATCGAGCATCATGATTAGGAGGGGTAGTAGTCTGACACCGATCAAGGGAACCAAGGTGTCCGGCGCGCATCTCGAAATCACAACGTTCCCAAGTGATAGGGAAGTTGCACCGGGGAATCGATTCTCGATCGTTCTCGATGTCAAGCCGGCTGCAGGCGTACACTTATATGCTCCCGGCGCCGCCGGATACGGATATCGCGTGATCAAGCTCCAGATCACGCCCCGGCCTTACGTGCGCGTTTTGCCGCTTCGATATCCGGCGTCACAGATTTATTACTTCAAGCCCCTGAAGCAGCACGTCCCTGTCTACCAGAAGCCCTTCCGGCTTGTGCAGGGCGTGGTTCTTGAAGGGACACCAAAGGCACGGACCGCACTCCGTGGGAAACGGACCATCACGATCGCGGGGGTGCTTGAGTATCAGGCGTGTAATGAGAAGATTTGTTTCGATCCCACTTCCGTTCCCCTGTCCTGGACGTTGACGCTCCGACCGCTTGTGTTCCAGCGGCCCGTCGTTCAACGCCGGTAGAGAGGATTCCCGCAACTCAGAGGGGGCGCGCAGCGACACGATCAAGTTGTTATGGAGCAGGCTGGCGCTCGGAGGCGAGGCGCCGTTGCTTGGCAAGCGTGACGCCTACCGTGCGGCGACCGTTATGGGCCTAAGGATTGACCTTTCAGGCAGCATGGTCTTGGGGACCAACTCAGCTGATGAATTGCAGCAGCATTGAA